>CALAJP010000134.1 GCA_937922815.1 uncultured Saprospiraceae bacterium | reverse complement strand
AGTTTAAAATTAGCACCGACAAATAAGCGAGTATCACCACGGAGGCCAGCAAGTGATATACAGGCGGTAGCGATTGGATTAGTTTATTTAAATCTTCGAAATTCATAGCATTTTTTTTATTTTTTCACCGATAACATCAGGCAGGATATTTAGTATTTTTTCAAGTATTACTGGCGCTGATTTTAAGACTCCTTCAATTATAGTATTCGCCAATAACCCCATCATAAAGCATATTAGCATAGCTAACCAAACCTTTGTTTGGCTTTGTATTGAAAATTCATAACCTAAAGCAACCGCAAAGGCATTTAGCACAATTACACTTATAGTTGTTGGTATGGTGGGTTTCTTTTCGCTCTCTTCTTTATATAAATAACGCATACTTACAATTAGCACCACTAATTGCACTAACAGGAATTTAATGTCATTCTTTGTCCATACATCATCGAAAAATCCCGCATCCATAGAGTAAACCTGAATAGCTAAGTACAATTGGAAGCTTGTAAATATTGCGTAAGTTGTTTTCATATTTTATCTCAAATACCTGTTAAAAAAATTCAAAATCTCTACTGGGTCAACGTGGCTAAAATGTCCGTGTTGTCCTGTTGCTACTACTTCTTCAATCTTACCGTTACTTCTTTTTATTAAGTCAATAAAAGGAATGGCATTGTTAGCGTTTGATGTTATAGTATCTTGCGGAGAATGCCAAACTTTAATTGGTGGGTATAAATTAGATTTATACTGTACCCCTCCAACATTAACAGCATTAGCATATTCGGGGTCATGGTCATTAAAGGCAATATGTAATTCTGCGTCGGTTTCATTTCCAGTTAATCCATAAATAGCCTCTATTGCTGGCCTGTGCGGTGCATAGGCTTTGTAGTGTCTAAATAGCATACAAAGTGGGTATTGAAGTACCATAGCTTTAATATTTTGAACGCCCAATAAAAACGCACCATTTAACGACATCATACAGCCATTTGAAGCCCCTATCATAAAGCATTTTTCTTCAACATTAAAATTACGCTTCATGTAGTAAAAGAACTCTTGCAAAGCATTACGCCCCTCGTCACTTCCGTATTCAGCATTGCTGTAGTTTTGTGTCCCACATACAACATAACCCGCTTCTAAAAGTCTTTCAATAGTTTCATTTGAAAATTCCTTATAGTAAGGCGCACTGGTATCTAAGTAAGCTCCGTTATTTTGTGCATCAACACCAAATTGAGTAATCCTTGAATAATTCGCTTTTTCAATAGTGCCATCCATTGTCCAACCGTTTCCGTGATTACCTATTACAAAAGGATATGGCTCACTTCTTTTCGGGTCGTAATTTTCAGGCGTTCTTACAAAAGCCCAATCGTTATAATTTGAATCCCCCTTTGCTAAACCTGTTCTAAACACATGGACGTTAGTGCCTTTTGCTTCAAACACATTTAAGCAAGGTGTGATTTCTTCACAGTTGTAATCTTTTATATGGAATTGAGAATTTCTAACTTTTATATTCATTCTCCTATGATTAACTAACGTTATATCATCAGTTACTCCGTAGTTTTTAAATCTAAAAGATTGTCCATTAAAATAACCTACAATTTCATCTCCTGTTAATTCAACACTTAGGCTTATGTAGCCGTTAGGTATTAAATCTCCTTCAACTAACCTGACAAATCCAACCGTTTCATTAAAAATCACTATTGCATTAAAAGCAGGTTCAAACCCAAATAAAAACCTATTAGAGTTTGCATCATCCCTGTAACCTATTAAACATCCATTATCTCTTGCATCATCAACAAAGAATTTAATATCTACTCTTTCTTTACCTAATGTTATATTTTGTTGGATTATTTCAACCGTATTACTATTTACACTTTTGTAAATTATTTCATCATTTACAATTGATACGTTGTTAAAAAATGGTCTATTTGAGTCGTTATATTTAGAAGCGAAATACTTTTCGTAACCATCGTATAACACCGTTGTTGGCTTAAATCTTATAGTACTTGTGTCAACATAAAAAGTCGCTCTATCAGGGATTAAATCCCAATCCACATCTAATAAAATAGCTTCACCATCAGCTACTCCTTGATAAACATTTCTCCCCGTGTCATTGCCTACGTGCAATATAAATGTTTCGTTTGTTGAGATTCTAGCAACTCTTATAGTATTACCTACAGTAGAGTGTCCTTTTCCAAACCTTGACAGTCTGAAGTCGTCAGAGGTAGAGTAAAACATTTTCACCCCTCTTAACATTCTGTACTCCCTCTCCGAGTAGTCGGGTGATACCGCCAACGGCGTGAACCACTTCGAAGAATGTACTTCGTTGTATTTTACAACTCCATTATTACTTGGTGGGTTTAATGCATCTTCATAAACCACACCCTCAGTTACATTTGCATCAGGTAGCGTTGCTGTGGGTATTTCGTTTCTAACATTTTCTAATTCAACTTCTAAATTATCAACTAAAGTATTATTTTGATTCACTATATTAAATGACTCAAAAATACTATCGGCTGTTTGATCTCCTTGAAACTCTCCGTTATTTATTTTTTTTGTAGGCATAATTTAATTACTTGCTAATAGGTTTGAACTTGAT
>CALAJP010000133.1 GCA_937922815.1 uncultured Saprospiraceae bacterium | reverse complement strand
TGGGAAATGGATAACGATTTCTTAGGTGGGCCGTCAATTAGCTACGTATTAATCAATAAAGACAATCCAAAAGAATTAATATACATGGAAGGTTTCGTCATGGCTCCTGGAGAAGAAACAAGGAACTATATGCAACATTTGAAATATATTCTTAAGACTGTAGGTACTAAAGGTAGATTCAAATTTTAACCTGTTCGAATAGTTACAAACTATTCAAGTGATTTAGCAATGGTCCAGAAATAGTCACAACACTCGATTTTGGGGTATTTTGATTATATTCTGGCCAAGTGCTTGTCAATTCACTTAATGAAGGTGATGTTTCTCCAGGGTGTTGCACACTCAAGAATAAAGTCTGGTAATCATCCGTAAACCAAGGCCCCGTAAACTCCGCATCTATTGGAGCAGAAGCAACTTGAATAATTTCACCCGCTTGATTCCCTTTTCTTATTAGAACAAATAATCCATTATTCTTAAAATTCATATATTGGCTAGAAGGGTTATTCATTGCTCCCCCACTGATATCTGAAGTAAACCATAAATTCCCTGCTGCATCAAAAACCATATTGTCAGGACAACTAAAACCAGTTTCAACCCCACCTGCTTTAAATATTTCTGAATCGAATTCTAAAGACTCATAATTACCGTCCTTTTCTACTATTTTCAAAATATGACCATGATAATCTCCTTTAGGCTTATTATTTGTCATTGCTATCAGGATATTTCCTGTCAATGGATCAATTTCAATATCTTCAGGGCGATTTTGAGGTGTTGCCCCTAGAACTCTTGCAGCATCACGAGTTCTAATTAATACATCTGTTTGATTTTTGAAATACTTACGCAGCAAAGGTTGCTCGTTATAATCCAATGACAACCAACAACCTTTGATAGTATCGGCAGCATAAAGTGTACCTTCGCTCAACGAATTTTTCTGAGAACCTATAAATTTATAAACAAACTCATCATTACTATCTTCTCCAGAATATGCTACTACTCTACCATCAGCCAATTGATGAACCGTACAACATTCTCTTGCGAACCGTCCCAATGCAATTAACTTTTGACAATCTCCCGTCATGGGGTCTACTTCCACTACCCAACCATAATGCTCTGGTGGATTTTTATAAAACCTCTCCCATTTGAAATGGCTTCTCTTAAATTTATGTTTTGACTGATCTGGATGCCATTTTGTTTCCCCATAAAACATGTCATAATTCTCTTCACAAGTAAGGATAGTTCCCCAAGGAGTCAAACCACCAGAACAATTTGCTAGTGTCCCCATTGCAGAATTAGCTCCTAAAATAGGCTCATACCAATTAAAAGGTATTTTTGTAAAACCATCTAAACGTCTATTCATGGGATGTCCAGGAACATAAGACCATTTTCCATCTATTTTTCTAACTCGAACCAATGAACCTCCTACCGTTTTCATTTCTGCATCTACTTGTTCTTTTGTTCGTTCTTGTCTTGAAATTCTATAATTATAGCCAGATACAAAGAGAGGGTTTGTATATTCATGATTAGTCCATAAGACCCCATCGTTAGTGCCTTTATGAGGAATAAAACAATTAAAATCATTATTAAAACCAAACCGAAGTCTATCGTTGAGCTTATCACCTCTTTTTATCAGTACTTCGTATTTCATGCCCCCAGCCAATATTAATTGATCTTTGTCCGATGGTAAAATTCCCTTGACAGCTATAATTTCATCAGTTGCTTTAGCCTCTAAGCGTTGAGTCAATAGAGGAGGCAACATTAAAGCAATAGATGACTTTCCAAGAAATGACAAAAATGAACGGCGGTCGGTTTTCATATTAAATTTTTTAGATAACTATAAAGCGAAAATACAACCTAGTTAACATTTGCTATTAATAGGCACTATTATGAATGATAAACGGTAAAATAGAAAAATATATGATTGGAATTAAAAATAAAATTAACTAGCCTATCCTTTTTTTCAATTTAACCTTACAGCAAGTAGCTTTGACTCTATTTCACTTACCTATTTTAGGTTCGATTTGTTTTAAAAAATACAAGAAATTTAAAATTCAAAGTGACTTATGGTTCAATTTGAGTCAATATTAGTATAACTAAAATTAATTAAAAATGGATACTATTACAAAGAGTCTTGAAAATTTTTATTCGACTATTGCCTCTGGAATCGGAGATTGGGGTTTAAAATTAATTGGAGCATTAGCTGCCTTAATTATTGGTTTTTGGATTATTGGATTATTGATAAAAGCTGTTTCTCGAGCATTAGATAAAACAAACTTAGATCCTACTTTAAAGCCATTTACGATTACGTTAATAGGGTTTGCCCTCAAAGCTTTATTATTTATTTCTATTGCAGGAATCGTGGGAGTACCGACAACTTCTTTCGCTGCTCTATTTGGTGGTGCTATTTTAGCTATCGGTGCGGCATTTAATGGTTCTTTAGGCCATCTAGCATCAGGGGTGTTATTACTTATTTTTAGACCTATTCGTGTCGGAGATTTAATTGAGACTAACGGGACTTTAGGCTTCGTAAAAGAAATTTCTATTTTTGTAACTGTTTTGGAAACTTTCCAAAGTAAAACAGAAATTATCCCTAACTCTGCTATTACTGCTGCTACCATTACTAATTATTCAACCGTTGGACATCTAAGAGTAGATATTCCTTTTGGGATTCAGTATGGAGCTGACATCGAAGCCGCTAAAAAGATTGTTATGGATGTTATGAATAACGACAGCAAAGTATTGCAAACTCCAGCACCAAGAGTGGCTGTTAATAATTTGGGCGAAAATGGTGTTGAATTATTAGCTCTTCCTTATTCTACTTGTGAAGACTATTGGGATGTGTATTGGGATACCCGTCAAAAGATTGTTATTGCTTTAGGAAATGCAGGTTACGCAGCTCCTCTACCGCAAAGAATTGTAAATATGGTAAAATAAGTTTTACTGTTATAAACACAAAAATGGCGTATCAATTAGTTTTGATACGCCATTTCTCTATTAGGTATGGACTATACAATATTCTTATCTTCAGACTAATAAAAAATAAGCAACTACAATTTATCGATTACATCAGCAGCTTCCTTAGCATAATCACTATCACTAGCCGCAATAAATTGTAAGGCTTTCAATGCCGATTCGGTATAGCCAGCCTTTAATAGTGCTAAATTCTTGTACCAATACCAGCTTTCAAAGTATAAGTCGTTCTCTTCAAATTCAATTTGTTCAAACACCTCTTTTGCATTAACATTTTCTCCTACCAACAGATAAGAAATGCCTAGATATAAAGAGTCTACGGAAGTTTTATTTTCTAGTTCATCAAATACATTAATTGCTAACTTATAGTTATTCAATTGATAATAAACATGAAAATTATTTTTAGTTTCTGTCGTTTCCCCTCTATGAAGATTGTTTTGCATCATCGTAAGGGGTTGAATTTCAATAAAACTGTGGCTGTTTATTGTACCTAATGCAAATATTACGAAAAGAGCAGTACAGCTCAAAAGAATTATAAATGCACTTTGTTTAGATGACGATTTTACTTCTTCGGCGGCAATCCGCTTATCCAAAGCATTAAGATGGTGTTGAAGCTTTTTTTTATCCATTGTATAAATAGTATCTAATAAGTTTTTCTAATTTCTATTATTATTAGAAATCACTAACTATTTGTAAATATGACCAAATCGGTAAACATTTACTCACTAAGAGAATTTATTAAAACTTCTCAAAATATTTAGGTTGTGATATTTCCAATAATTTAATAATTGAAAATTAATTGTTTATTGAATATTTATAGGAGTAAAACTGCAAAAATTAATCCAAAAGATTTAAAGTTAATTTCTTTAACGTTAATTCAAAAAAATCGTCTTTCAATGTAAGACAATAAATCGGAATGGATTCCATAAAAATGATAAATAAAAAAATAAAAGTGTCAAATTTATTGAGTTTTTGATTTAAACAAATTTCTTTTTACTCAATATTTTCTTCAAATTCTTCTTTCCGTTCTGAATATGGCTTTTAATATTTTTCAAAGAAAAGCTTGTTATTTGTTCTATCTCTTTATAAGAATATCCATCTAGGTAGTGAAGACTAAGACATTCGTATTGACATTCTTTCAAGCTTTCTAATGATTTTTTTAAAACATCTTCACTTTCATTAGGTTTTGAAAAAGCGAGATTTTCGGTATGGGTTTCAAGGTTATTACTGTTCTGAAATTTTTGGTGGGCTATTTGTTTTTTTTGTCTATTAGAAAGATATGTTTTGCAATGGTTATGAGTAATCGTAATCAACCAAGCCTTAAAGTTTTCAATTTCATATTTTTTGCATGCTTCCAATACTTTTCTATAAACTTCCATCGTCTGGTCTTCAGCAGTTTGGTCGCACTTTATATAGTGAAAACAAATTTTGAAAACATCTTCCATATACTTTCTAAACAAAGCACCTAAGGCGATTTGTTCGTTCTTTACTCTATATCGAAACAATAAATCTTGATCAGAATTCATAATGTGGGTGTGTCGAAATTTATATTTTAAGCGACAAATTAATTATTTTTTAGTCTAAAAACAACATAAACCATAATATTCCATCATAATTACTTGAAGAAAAGGAATCTTTCCAAATTTTATTTCAACGGGCTCATAACTCACTCATTATTCAATTTAGAAATAATTACCATATAAATCATCAATTCCCGATAGTAATATTCGCCATTATTACGAATGCGATTCTATGAGAGAAAAACAGAAATTTTATTTCAACCAAGAAAAGCACCGAATCTAATAACCATAGGTATTAAGGTGAGTACATGACTAAAAAGAACAATTTTATCCATTTGAATTCATCCACAAGAGTGTCTAATTAAATACCCTTATTTTTTATTAAAAATATTATCTGTTATTTTTCACATTGTATTATTTCTGCATATAATGATTGACAAGTAACTCTAAGCTCATATTTATTTATCACAAAAATTTATATGTTATTTTCTTCTCTCCAAAGGGAATTATTTCTAGGTCGATTTTGTTTTGATAACAACAGCGCATGAAAACGCACTTACAATAACAAAAACATAAATCCTAACACCTGAAAAATGGTTTGCGAATTTCAATTATACCAATTGAAACCAAAAACTTACAGAAATTCGCATATAGTTTGACGGTTAATGGGATTTTCAGCCATCTTCTTGCTTCGGCAGGAAGATGCTTTTTTATTTTAGGACTTTTGTAATATTATTTGGATTGCATTTGTGCAAAATCTTTAGCAAAATAAGTAATGATTATGTCTGCTCCTGCCCTTTTGATACTCATCAAGGCTTCTGGCATAGCTATTTTATAATCTAACCATCCATTTTGACAAGCTGCCATCAACATCGCACATTCGCCACTAACATGATATGCAGCGATAGGTATTTCGAAATTCGTTTTTAGCCTAAAAATAATATCCAAATAGTTCAACGCTGGCTTAACCATAATTACATCAGCACCTTCCGTAACATCCAATTCGGCTTCGAGTAATGCTTCGTCACTGTTCGCAGGGTTCATTTGGTATGTTTTTTTGTCGCCATCTTTGGGTGCGGAGTCCAGTGCATCTCGAAAAGGTCCATAAAATGCAGAAGCGTATTTGGCGGTATAGGACATAATCGAAGTATTCTTAAATCCATTTTCATCCAAAGCATTCCTAATAAAACCAACTCTACCATCCATCATATCAGACGGTCCTAAAAAATCAAAACCTGCCTGAGCCTGAGCAACAGCCATTTTTGCTAATATTTCTAATGTAATATCATTGATAATTTCGCCTCCTTCTACATAACCGTCGTGTCCATCAGAACTATATGGATCCATTGCTACATCACTAATTAAGCATACTTCAGGAAAAAGTTTCTTTATCTCACGTGCTGCTTTCAAGTAAAAATTATCAGGACTATAACTATACGTTGCCGTTTTATCTTTTAATTCTTCGGGAATAGAAGGAAAAAGAATGAATGATTTTAGCCCAATAGAAATACAATTTTCGATTTCTTTCAATAGGTTATCCAACGAAAATCTATAGTTGCCTGGCAATGAGCTTACTTCTTCTTTAATATTCTTGCCATCTACTAAAAATAGAGGATACACCAAATCGTTAACCGTAACATGGTTTTCTTGAACCATTCTTCTAATTGCTTCTGATTTTCTATTTCTTCTTGGTCTTATGTTCATTTTCTTTATTTTTTGGAACGGGGTCATAGCCTGTACGCCCCCACGGATGACAACTAAAAATTCGTTTTATACCTAAAATTAGACCTTTGAATATTCCCCATTCTTCGAGTGCCTGAATCATATAATGAGAACAGGTAGGTTGAAACCTACAATTTTGTCCTAAATGTGGTGATATTAAGATTTGGTATAAGCGGATTGGATAAATAAATATTTTTTTAATCAATTAATTGATATTTATAGTTTTTTGTTGGTTGCTTTTCGTCAATACGTAAAATTCAGCGGCTTCATTATTGAATTTTGTTTGAATGATATTTTTCTGGTCGGAAAAGGTATCTACTAAAATAGAATTGAAAATATTAATAGATTGATTCACATTTTGTAATTCAGCACTTAAATACAAAGTTATTCCAGCCAAATCATCGTCAATTTCCTTCCCCAAATAGTTCAATGGCAATTTTTCTTGTGCTAAAGCTAAGGAGAAGTTATCGTTTAAATAGACTTGAATCATTGAATCTGCATTGCTCAACTCTTTTTCAGTGCCTATCCAAAACTTAGAATCGTCATAGCTTTCGAGTATTGATTCTTCTAAATCATCAATAAAAACATGAACCATTATTTGTAGTTCTTTTTCTGATTCATCATAATTTATTTCCGTATTAGAAATATGAAAATCGTGGTCATTCGTTTCGCTACAAAAAAATGAAAATATACATACAATTATAGAAAGCATAACAATCGCTTTGGTTTTCTTACAAGTAGATTGTAAAATTAATAATTCTTTCTCATCATTTCAATCTATTTTTTACCAAACTAGCATTTTATTAATTCCTAGTCTTGTTATTTATAAAAAAAACAAATATATTAGATTATCAGGATTAGAATTTTATGCAAACCCCTTAATTCGCTTATCTACAGTAGAACAATTACTAAACAAAATATAAAAAGTATTTGTTCAGTTACAGCATTCAAACCAAAATAGGAAATAGATACTAAAACTCATTATAAAATGTTAGTAGAATAACATTCTAATAATATACTTTTGCTTTTTACAATTAACTTTTAGAATTACTAAGTAACCGATTTAACTTAATACCTATGAACACATTTATTTCCAATGCTTCCACCTCTTTATTAAAAGAATTGAAAAATCAATTTCGTGATTATTCGTTGCTCTACGAAAATAAAACGCTGCACCACTGGCAGTTTGTGATGCAAAGTAATGAGCTATTTCTAAGATATTTAGACGAATTGGTTATCGAAAATAATGTTACTCAATTAAAAAATGATTACACTAATTATCGAGTAGTTATTAGTACGTTAAAAAACGATTATCGGAATCAATTAATTGAAGAAGATGAATTTGAAGAACAAATTGTTACCGCAACTTTTGAAATGATGAATGTCATTAAAAGCTATTTTGAGTAACAAAAAAGGCTACTTATTTCATCATAAGTAGCCTTTTTATTGATTTGCCTAAAACAGAATTTAATTAGGGCAAACGCATCAAAACTATTTTTAAAAAATGAGCTTTGTTTATCAGTGTTTTATATATAAAGTTATACACGAATTGTGATTTTAATATTTTATAACTTGCTGAAATTAAGACGTTTTTTATTTTGATGCGTTTGCCCTAGAATTTAATTGATTGAAATTTCTAAACTTTTCATTAAATCCGTTAAATCTCTATCTTCTATATTTTTCTTAGAATCCGCCATCAATAAGAATTTGGTATACACATTAGATAAGGTTTCTTTACTCAAATCAAAACCTAACCTTTCTAAATGATGGTTTAACGCAGCTTTTCCAGAACGAGCTGTAAGTATAATTTCGGAACTATCAACACCTACATCTTCAGGAGCAAGGATTTCATAGTTCTCCCTATTCTTAAGCACACCATCTTGGTGTATTCCTGAAGAGTGGGCAAAAGCATTCCTCCCGACGATTGCCTTATTCGGTTGTACAGGCATACGCATCAATCGAGAAACCATTTTGGAAATTCCCGATAATTCAGGTGAAACAATATCCGTATAACAATTTAATGCGGAATGTACTTTGATTACCATAGCAACTTCTTCCAATGAAGTATTACCTGCACGCTCGCCAATTCCATTAATGGTACACTCTACCTGTCTGGCTCCATTCTGAACACCTGCAATAGAGTTTGCCGTAGCCAATCCCAAATCATTATGACAGTGGCAAGAGATGATGGCTTTGTCAATATTGGGAACATTATCTCTCAAATATTTGATTTTAGCACCATACATTTCTGGCAAACAATAACCTGTCGTATCAGGGATATTTACCACTGTTGCACCCGCAGAAATTACGGCTTCAATCAACCTCGCTAAAAATTCATTATCTGCTCTTCCTGCATCTTCTGCATAAAATTCAATATCGTCGGTGTAGTTTCTCGCCAACTTAACCGCAGCTACTCCCCTTTCTAATATTTTCTCTCTTGTTGATTTAAACTTATGTTTAATATGAAAATCAGAAGCTCCGATTCCTGTATGAATTCTTGGGCGATTAGCACCTTTCAATGCCTCAGCCGCAACAATAATATCATTTTCTACCGCTCTGGTTAGACCACAAACGGTCACATCGTCTACTGCTCCTGCTATTGCAACGACTGAATCAAAATCGCCAGGACTCGATACAGGAAACCCTGCTTCAATAATATCAACCCCTAATCTTTCCAAGGCTTGAGCTACTTGTATCTTTTCTTCACGATTCAATTGACATCCTGGAACCTGTTCTCCATCGCGCAATGTGGTATCAAATATGTGGATTTTATCTGCCATAGCGGTATTTATTTTATAGTCTATTAATTTTACGGTTCTTTTTTAGATAAAAACAGCAAAATTAATTCAAACAATTTAGCTAATCAATAATTGTAATACAATAATATACAAAGAATGTATTTATTATGTTTTGTCTATCACAATTTACATTAAAAGTAGTTTACTTTGAAAGATGTAAAAACTTTAATCATTTTTGATTCCCGATTTCCAATTACCTATATTTACTTTTTAAAGATTTATTTATCAAATAGTTAAACTAAATTTAGATACAATGCCCAACTCATTAAAAGAGCCTCTTTTTCAACTTGTAAAAACGATGAGTAAATCGGAAAAGAGAAATTTTAGGCTTTTTGTAAATAGAATTCAAAATACTGATAATGTTCTCTTTGTAAAATTATTTGATGTATTGGATAAATCTAAAAAATATAACGAAAATGTAATTTTTAGTAAGATTCCTACCATGAAAAGAGGGCAGTTATCGAACCTAAAAAGACATCTTTACAAGCAAATCTTGATTAGCCTTAGGATGATAAATATCCAAAGAAGTCTCGAAATTCAAATTCATGAACAATTAGACCACGCTAGAATTTTATATTCCAGAGGGCTTTATCATCAAGCTCTTAAAATATTAGATAAAACCAAATCTATTGCCAAGGAATACAATCAAGATATTCTTTGTTTGCAGATTATTGCGTTCGAAAAAAGTATAGAGTCAAGACATATTACTCGTTCTATCGAAAATAGAGCGGAACTCCTCGCCAAAGACTCTAATGAAGTTAACGAAAGGGTTTTTTCGAAAAGCCAATTATCTAATTTGGCTCTTCGAATGTATGGTTTGTATCTGAAGGTGGGACATATCAGAAATAAAAAAGACCATTTTTTTGTTGATGAATTTTTTAATGCCCATTTGCCTCCAATCAAAAACTTTCAAACTTTATCTTTCTACGAAAAAATCTATTATTGTCAAGCTCATGTTTGGTATAATTTCATTTTACTTAATTTTACGCAATGTTATAAATTTGCGAGTATGTGGGTCGAATTATTTGAGAATAACCCCGAAATGAAAAAACTCGATAGCGTTGTTTACTTGAGAGGGTTAAACAATCTGAGTGCTACCACTTTTAGCATGAATTATTATTCCAAATTTATTGACACGCTCAATAAGATTAATGAATTTGAGAAAAACAATAAGATTCAAGATAAGAACACGCTGATGTTGTTGTTTTTATATAGAACTACGACCGAAATAAATAAACATTTCTTGGAAGGTAGTTTTTCTGATGCTATTAAGAAAATACCGACTTGGGAGAACGAAATCGTTTTCTACAAAAACCAATTGGATAATCACCGAATCTTGGTATTTCAATACAAAATGGCGTGTTTATATTTTGGAGCTGGAGACTTATCCTCAACCATTGATTACCTAAACAAAATCATCAATACATATTCGGGAGGATTAAGGGAGGACATTCAGATATTTGCAAGAATATTACACTTGATTGCTCACTACGAAATGGAACATTACGAATTGCTACAATATTTGGTAAAATCGGTTTATCGTTTCTTGAGCAAGCGTGAAAACTTAAACTTGGTAATGCAAGAGATTTTTATTTTTCTAAAGCAAGCTATTAGTTCACCTGCTTCGGATATTCCTAAATTATTACTAAGATTAAGAAGTCGCTTAATACCGCTTCAAAACCATCCTTACGAAAATCGTTCTTTCTTATATTTAGACATTATATCTTGGCTTGATAGTAAAATAGAACGACGACCTGTGATGGAAGTTATGATGGAAAAATTTGATAAATCAAAAAGGTAGTGGTTTGGTAAATTCATGCTTTTTGACCTAACTACATGTCCGATATTGTAACGATTTCCACTATTTTTCAACTATAATTTCGCGAATTAAATTTTCTATTTTTTTATTGCTGAATTGCTTTCTAAATTTAATCTTAATTGTATCTCCAAAAAACTTTTCTGCGTGTCTTATTTTCTGTTTTTCCTCATTTCTCAAACTTTCTTCTGTTGTGTTTTTTGTTTCTACAACAAAATATAATTTCTTCGATTTGTCTTCATAATTCAAAACATAAGCAAAATCAGGCGAATAACTTTTTCCACCAGCAACAGGAATCTTTATGGAGTTCTTTGGAATTTTAGAGAAAACAACCACCTCTCTTAAGTTTTGTTCTATATTCTGTTTTTCTAATTCAGAATCGTAAAATAATTCATCCAATAAATAAGTATCGGCAACATTATTCTCGGAATACATTACGCCAACATCTGAAGCAGAAATTTCTTTGACTACATTTCCTTTTTCGTCTGTAAATTTGGTTGGATGAATTTCATTGCTCACTTTTTGATATTCAATTCCAAATTTATCTATTGCATTGTACATTAGATAATTCTCAAATTTTTGCTTAATAATACGAACTGTGGCAATATTTAGAAATTTGTTTATGTCTATATTAGAATCAATAAATGAACGGTGTAAAGTCTTTATATTAATGTTTAATGATTTTGCCAATTCCTTCAAGAAACTACTATATTTCATTGTAGAAATTGGTATTATTTCATTTCCGTAAATTTCTTGTTCTTCTTTAACTCCAGCAATGTTGTCAGTTATCTCAACTTGTGCTGTTCTTTCTTTTATACCTTCAATGGTAAAATTGCTGTTTTGCTCATTCAAGAATGTAACAAAAAGTGATTTGAATTTGTCTTCTTTTTCAAACTTGTATTCTAAAATTACTTTTTCATTTAATTTCTCCCAAAGTTCTTTTAATTCGCTGTATTTTTCTGTTCGAATACTAACTTGCTTTTTCTTATCTGTAGATTTTCTAACTTTATTAGAGCCAATACCTTCAAATATTTTTGGATAGTTGTTTTTGATAAAATCAAAACCACCTTCTTTGAATTTATTAGACCTTGTAACTACATTATTTTCGTCTAATATTTCAAATAAATCATCTTCTGTGGTTTCGTATAATTCACAAATTTTAGCCAACATCCTGTCATCAAGCTTTTCTGAAATATCTTCTATTGAAATGGCTCCAGATTTCTCATTAATTTCATTCACTAATTTATCTACAAAATCACTTTCTGTAAAATCTACAAAGTAGTTTAGATAAAACTGTTCGTCTTTTACTCGGTTACCATATTCATTTACAGGAAGTCTTAAACCTCTACCTACTTCTTGTAATTTTGAAATATCGCTACCACTACTTCTTAATTTACAAATCTGAAAAACATTTGGATTATCCCAACCTTCTCTTAAAGTCCATTTTGAAAAAATAAATCGCCTAGGATTACCCAAATCAAGCATTGCTTGTTTGTCGTGTAATATTTCGTTTATTTCTTTTTCTATGGCTTCATCTTTTCCCGAATTATCTTTTGAAAAATATCCTGCATGTGTAAGACTTATATCTTCCAAGGTTTTTTCAAGATATGCTTTGTAAAAAGTGTTCTTTTCGGTTTTAAGTAAAGTTTCTACTTCTGCTTTTATTAAACTTTCAATAGTGGTTCTTAAAGATCCATTTTCGTTTCTATACTCTTCTATATTATCAATAAAAAAGAGTGTAATGGGTTTAATCTTTACAGGTCGCGTAAGTAATTGTTTTTCATTTTCAAAGTGGCTCTTTATCGCTTTTTGAATCATTATTTCTTGCAGTTTCTCTGCATAAGAATAAGGGTTTAATTTATCTCCTTTTGATAATTCAATTCCATTAGATAAAACAACTTTACTTTTATTTAAACTTTCTACATACAAATCTTCCATCGCAGAATGTACGCGTTGTAAACTTTCTTTTTTAGTAAGTTTAAATGTCTTTTTACTCTTGTCTTCTAACAATTCAAAAGTGGCTTCTTTTCCGTCCGTATTATTGAGTTTT
>CALAJP010000132.1 GCA_937922815.1 uncultured Saprospiraceae bacterium | reverse complement strand
TCGTGGTTTCAAATATACTCAAGCCGAAAGAGTTCATTATCTAGACATAGGCGGTGCTCCTTTCCTTGATGGTGAATATACTGTTTTCGGTAGGGTATTAGATGGCATGGAAGTGATTGATAAAATTGCTAAACAAAAAACGGATAAGTCTAATCGTCCTTTGGAAGATATTAGCATGAAAATGCATGTGATTAATTAGATGTAGTAATTAAAAATTTATATACTACATAATTTAATAAAACAGAAATGAGTAAGAACGAAAAATTTACATTTATTGACCTATTTGCTGGAATTGGAGGATTCCATATTGCATTACATAATTTAGGTGGGAAATGTGTGTTTTCGTCAGAAATGGATATCCACGCAAGAAAAACTTACGAGCATAATTTTAAAAATATATCGCCCGAGCTTTTCGAAAACAAAATGTTTAATGATGATATAAGAAACATAACACCTTCTGATATTCCTGACTTTGATGTTCTATGTGCTGGGTTTCCTTGTCAACCATTTAGTCAAGCGGGACATAAAAGGGGTTTTGAAGACAATCATAATTCCGAAAGAGGTAATTTATTTTTTAACATTTCGGAAATTATTCAAGAAAAAAAACCAAAGGCTTTTTTCTTAGAAAACGTAAGAGGTTTGGTCAATCATGATAATGGCAATACATTTAAAGTAATTCGAAAAATACTTGAAAATGAACTAGGATATTCTTTCTACTACAAAGTTGTAAAGGCTTCAGATTATGGACTCCCACAACTTAGACCAAGAGTTTTTATGATCGGTTTTCGAGATGAAGGCTTTATGAAAAGTTTTACTTTTCCACCAAACAAACCTTTAAAATATAACATGAGTGATGTTTGGGAAGGAGAATGTAGTCGAGAAATTGGTTTTACTATGAGAGTTGGTGGTCGTGGTTCTAAAATTGATGATAGAAGAAATTGGGATGCTTACTTAGTAAATGGAAAAATTAAACAACTTGGGGTAAAAGAAGGTAAAAAACTTCAAGGGTTTCCTGATAACTATGAATTTCCAGTAAGTAAAACTCAAGCTATTAAACAACTTGGGAATAGTGTGGCAATTGATGCAGTTCAAGAAGTTGCAAAACAACTATTAATACATTTAAACTTTCTAAACAAAGACCAAAACCAAATGAAAGAAACCAAAAATAAAGGAGAGTGGACAGAATTATTAGTTTTTGTAAAACTGTTAAGCGATCAAAGTTTTAACTTATCTGATAAAAACTTAAATAAAAAGTCTGCAACTTTTAAAATAAAAAAGGTTTCAACTCATAATCTAGAAAACGATTTATTCATAATAGATAAATCAACTATTAAAATTGAAAATAAAGAAAGTGGAGATTTTAAAAATGTTAAAATCAATGATATTTTAAATACAGAAATACTAGACAATTTTAAAAATGCTATTATTGAAGGGAAAAAAACTTTCACTATTCCTGCATTTAAAGATATTCAAGAAAGGTTAGAAATTACAAATGCAAAGGGGGGGAATAGTAATCAGAAAGCTGATATAGTTTTAGATGTTGAAAATAATTCAATTTCAAAAGAAAATGAAGGTTTTGGTATTAAGTCTTATTTAGGAAGCAAACCAACTCTTTTAAATGCATCTGGTAATACAAATTTCATTTTCGAAGTAAAAGGCGTTAGTTGTGATAAAATTGATAGAATCAATGAAATTGACACTAAAACAAAATTAAAAGACCGATTAGACTATATAGAAAAATTGGGCGGAAAATTAATTTATAAAGGTGCTGAGAAAGAAACAATGGAATATAATTTAAAAATTTCGGATAGTTTAATGCCTGAAATTATTGGAGAAGTTTTATTAAGTTTCTACAAAAAACGCATCTCTAAAATCACAGAGATCATTGATGAGATTGAAAAAACTCAAGATTTAAACAAAAAAATAAGTTACGGAGACAGAAATAGCTTAGAAATTAAGATAAAAAAACTGTTAGTAGATATTTTATTGGGATTTTTTGCGGGAACAAAATGGAAAGGTGAATGGGAATCTAACGGAACACTTATCATGAAAAAAGATGGTGATTTAGTCGGTTTCCATATTATAGATTTGCCGAGTTTAAAAGAATATTTATTTGAGAACATCAAACTTGACACACCTTCAACTACTCGACATAGGTTTGGTAAAATCTACAAGGAAAAAAATAATAAATTGTACTTTAAACTAAATTTACAATTGAGGTTTTAAACAAAAAATGTCGTTCAACCTAACATAAATTATCCTTTAAATTCAACAAATAAACTTACACTATTAATACAAAATAGAGGAATTCATACATGGAAAAAACTGGTCTTTTTCGCTAAAAACCTATCTTATGGTCAATTAGAGAAACATGTATTAAGAACCTACCCCAAATATAATACTTCGCTAAATATTAATTTTAATAGATAAAATTGAAGTTGATTAGTATTATTTAGGCCAATTCATACCATAAAAAAGGATTAATAATTAACTTTATGCCTAAAATACAGAATTATCAATTTTTGAAAATAGAATTATGAAACCCAATAAAGCTTTAGGTATAGATGTAGGAGCATCAGGAATTAAAGGAGCCATTGTTGATTTGAAAACTGGTGAATTTTTAACTGATCGTGTACGATTCGAAACGCCGAGTCCTAAAAACCCAAAAAATATGGTCAAAACCATAGGGGAATTAGTAAAACACTTCGATTGGAAAGATAGTATAGGCGTAGGATTTCCTGCTGTTGTGAAGCAAGGAATTGTACTTACAGCCTCAAATATCGACAAATCGTGGATTGGTCAAAATGCAAAAGCGTTAATTGAGAATGAAACAGGTTGCAAAACATGTGTACTGAATGATGCCGATGCGGCTGGATATGCCGAATTTGCTTTCGGTAAAGCCAAAGACCACATGGGCAAACTGATTTTTATCACTATTGGTTCAGGTTTGGGTTCTGCTATTATTTACAAAGGAGAGTTGATTCCAAATACTGAATTGGGACACGTAGAATTGAAAGGTGATATTGCTGAAAATTATGCTGCCGATAGTATTCGAAAAGCAAAAGAATTATCTTGGAAAAAATGGGGGAAACGATTCAACCAATATTTGCAATTAATTGACCGTTCATTCCTACCTGATGTTATTTTATTAGGGGGCGGAACATCGAAACATTTTAGCAAATATGAGGAATATTTTGATGTAAACGCTGAAGTAATGCCAGCCTTATTGGAAAACAAAGCTGGAATTGTCGGTGCTGCTATGATGGCTTCAAAAGCTTAATCCAAACTAATTTTAAACATATCAATACTTTTTTCGTTTTAAGTCTATGTATTCAAATTGATGCATAAGGCTAATAATTTTTTTTTCTTGTAAACTAAACTATATGCATAAAAACAGCAATGAGAACCTAGAACTAATCCGTCAAAGTGCTCGCGATTTTGCAGAACAATTTATTCGCCCCAACATCATGGAATGGGACGAAGTTCAACACTTCCCTAAAGACTTGTTTCACAAAATGGGAGAATATGGGTTTATGGGAATTTTAGTTCCCGAAGAATACGGAGGAACAGGACTAGGCTATCACGAATATATTACTGTTTTGGAAGAAATAGGCAGTGTTTGCGGTAGTATCGGACTTTCTTTGGCCGCTCATAATTCTTTATGTACCAACCATATTTTGAAGTTTGCCAGTGAAGAAATCAAGCAAAAATGTTTACCTAAATTGGCTTCTGGTGAATGGATAGGCGCTTGGGGACTGACAGAACCCAACACAGGTAGTGATGCTGGACGAATGAAAACAGTAGCCGTAGAAGATGGAGACCATTATGTTATCAATGGTGCTAAAAACTTCATCACACATGGTGCTTCTGGAGATGTTGCTGTTGTAATTGCAAGAACTGGAGAATTATTAGACTCTCACGGAATGACTGCTTTTGTGGTTGAAAGAGGAACGAAAGGCTTCCATGCAGGCAAGAAAGAAAATAAACTGGGTATGAGAGCCTCAGAAACTGCAGAAATGATTTTTGATAATTGCCGTATTCCCAAATCAAATGTTATTGGTGAAGTTGGTGAAGGTTTTATCCAATCCATGAAAATATTAGATGGAGGTAGAATTTCTATTGCTGCTTTGGGTGTTGCCATTGGGCGAGGAGCCTTAGATGCTTCTATCAAATATGCCAAAGAAAGAGAACAGTTTGGAAAACCCATTGCTAAGTTTCAAGGCATCAGTTTCAAACTTTCAGAAATGGCTACCAAAGTTAAAGCCTCTAGATTATTGACTCGAGAAGCTGCCGAATTAATGAATAATGGAGAGCCTGTTACCACTACTTCTGCGATGGCAAAACTATTTGCTACCGATTCTTCTGTAGAAGTTTCGACAGAAGCTGTACAGATATTTGGAGGTTATGGGTACATTAAAGATTTCCCTGTTGAGAAATTTTACAGAGATTCCAAATTATTAACGATTGGAGAAGGAACTTCCGAAATTCAAAAATTAGTAATAGCTAGAAATATATTGAAATAATAGCGTTATAAACTAAAGTATTAAATTCCCTTTATTTTTTAAACGAAGTAAAGGGAATTTTTTTATCTATCGCCTGTGTAACAAACGATTCGCTATCGCCATTGATAATCCACATTTCGATATTATCGTGCATACAAATTTCGGCAGCATCAATTTTGGATTTCATTCCTCCACTACCCAAACCAGAAACTGAATCACCAGCCAAATGCCTAACGTTATCAATTTCATCTACTTCATAAATAAACTCCGCTTTTTCATCTACTCTAGGGTCGGCAGTATATAACCCATCAATATCAGAAACCAAAATACACAAATCCGCTCCAATTAAACTGGCTACTTTTCCAGCTAATTTATCATTATCACCAAAACGAATTTCTTGAGTAGCAACGGTATCATTTTCGTTGATAATAGGTATGAAATCGCTTTCCCAAAGCGAATGAATAGTAGAAAGTATATTCGTTCGATTGACTTCGTTTCTAAAGTCGTAATAAGTCAACAAACACTGAGCAACATGTAAATTGTAATCTTGAAAAACCTCTTGATAAATTTTCATCAATATAGGTTGTCCAATAGCAGATAAGGCTTGTTTGTGAGCTACTTCTTGGGTTTTCTGAACAGCCCAATTCAAATGTTGTTTAGCAGCAGCAACAGCACCAGAAGAAACCAATACTATTTTGTACTTGTCTTTCAGAATAGCAAATTGACGAGCCAAGTCTTCAATTTTTCCTCTCGAAATCATTTGGCTACCACGCGTCAATGTGCTACTGCCTACTTTTATTACTAATATTTTTTTGTCTTCCATTACAAACCTGCTGTGAATTTAATTGTTCGAGACAACAAAAATACAGCAAGTTTGAATGGTTCTCAAAAATATCGCGATAGAATATTATTTATTCTTTTCAGACTCCAATGTTTCTTGAATGTCATTGGTTAGTTCTTCAAATTCCTTTTGAAGTTCTTTGATTTTGTCTTTATCAACATCTCCTTTTTTCAATTCCTTGTCCAAAGACTCTTTCAATTTATCTTTACGAACACCCAATGCATCTAAAATATTTTTCACATTCGATTTCGTATTCTGAGCACGGTCTTTTGCCTCCGAAAGTACTTTTTCTACCTTTTGGAAAGCATCGTCATATTTTCCTTCCTTGAATTTCTGGTTTTCTTGCTTTAATAATGTTCCTACGGTGCCGATAATTTGTTTCCCTGCTTTTGCTACAGTTCCTACTATTTCCTTGCTCTGTTCTTTTTCTTCTTCACTCCCCAAAAAGTAATTATAACCAAGAATAGCAATCACTAAAAACGCTACCAATTTTATAAGACTCTTAATCATTCTTTTTTTATTTTGACGGTTAATTTAAAAATCATTTACGAATAGTATCCCAATATTTTTCGTAAGCACTTCTTTCTTCGGGAGAATATGTCGCTATTTCTACTAATTCTGTTGCTTTTTTAATTTCCATTGCTTCTAAAAATTCTGGAAAAACATTTTTAATCTTTCATCTATTTCAATCAAAAAACGAAGCCATAGAATCAGCATGCGTTTGTCTCTAATATTTCTCGCTTTAAACTTTTCTAATTTGATAACCACAAACTCCACCCCTTCTAATTTAAATGCTGCATTCAAAATGCTATTTTATAATGTCAGGATGTTGCCCAAATACACGCTTAAAAACCACACCATTTTTAGTATCAAGATATTTTATAATATAAAGATACAGATTTTTGAGAATGAATGAATTGATTTTTGAAGGATTTAGGTAGGATTATAAATCGTTTTTGATTTATGGTTACAGAAACCTTTTAGTAATTTTATCAAGGAAGAAAGGAGGTGAAAATCAAAAATAATTACCTGTTTGGCAATATGAACGGCGAAATGAGTGAATTACTAAAACGAAGAAAACTCATAATATTCCCCATTGAAACTAGATATTCATAGAAGAAGAATTAAAAAGAACATTTTTAATCCATATGAATTCATTTGTAATAATGTCTAATATTCACTCATAAAAAGAGGGGCACAGAACTCGTAAACGATATCAGTTTGCCCCTCTATCTTTGTCATGAATAGGCTATTATTAATATTAATAAGACATTACAAAACAAGCCAATCTTAACTTATAATTTAGACATAGAAAGAATCCCACTAGCAGGAGAATTAACAATATTCATCCCTGCTTTAATCTCAATATTTCCTTTTTCAACTATATTTCCTTCACAATCTAAGGTTTGATATGAATACATTCCAAAATCGTGCTTGCAATTCAAAACAACTTCTGAGGTTTGCTTTGCATTCATCACATCTAAAGTAGTTGACATTTCATTAATATTAATAAAATTATCTCCATAAACGCCTACAATTGTTTTATCTCCAAGCGTAGCACGTAAAATTGGATATTGACTCAATGGTTTTTCAGGTGTAAAATCACCATTTAGGAATAAGTCTTTATTTTTCACCCAATAGCTAGTCAAAAATTCTATCATTTTATGATGCTCTGTAGTTTCATCTAACATCATAGATAATTGAGGAACGCCAAAAAATGTATTTATTAGATGTAATGCTGCCAATTCTAATGGTTCTTCTTTATGCCATTTGACCATATCGGCATGAGGAACCGTGCTACCACTTAGCATTTTAATATCTGCAATACGAACCCGATTCATAGCACCATCGCCTGGACAATCAAAAGCACGAAACATATTGCCATATTTACGCATAGCAGGACCAACGTATTTCTGTCTAAATTCAATAAAAATATCTGGTTTGATAGAACTTAATGTTTGATATACTTCAGACAATAAGGCATCTACTGCTTTATTAACAGAAGAAAAATCTCGCCCGTCTCCTTCTTTTTGATATTCTGTTTCAGGATACCAATTAAAATCGTCAATAAAGTCTAATTTAAACCCATCTAAATTCCAATCAATCAATGCATTTTTATAAATATTCACTAAATATTCACGTACTTCTGGAAAACGAGGGTCAAAAACAGGAGCCCACCTGTGGTTTTCAGTTAAGAACTTTCCTTTAAATTTTTTATACGCCTCTGACTTTACGCCACAAAATGGCACTGAATACCAAAGTGCTACTTTCATCCCAATATCTTGAATCCCTTTTACCATACCCGCTATATCCTCAAAACGGTCAGGCTGCCAATCTCCTGTAAAATCATAACCTCGATTGGAGTCTTTCGTTTGCCATCCATCATCAATTATGATGATATCATAGCCCATACTCTTTGCCAACTTACATTCGGAATTTAGTTGATCTAATTCCAAATTTTGATGAAATTGATACCAAGTTGAATATAAAGGCAAACTTGCTACTGCAGGAACATGAGCAGGAGTCAAACTATCAAAACCACTCCACCAAGAAGCTATATCTTTCAATGATTTAGAAAAATGATGATTTCTGAAATCGACCAAAATTTCGGCTGAATAATTCGACATTTCATATTTAACTTCAGTAAAGAAAGTTAAATGACAATAAAAATAATTATCTTCTTCTCTGATTCGAGCATTTAAATCTATCGTTTCTATAACTTCTGAACATGCAAAAGTACAAACGTTAGCATCATCATTTCCAAATAATGAAACCACAGGGGCATCAATAGAAACTCTTGACTGTAAGTTTTCTAACTCCCAATCTGCTCGTATTCTTTTAGCAAAATCAATGGCTGGCTTCCAAACTCCTGCTACATTTATAGCTTTCGTTTTCCATTGAATGGTAACGGGTTTGGGAACAACCGGTTTATCTCCTTGTACATTAAGTTTTAATAAAAATTGATTTTCATTTAGAGCTTCTTTTACAATTGATATCTTTAGTTCGTTATTATTTTCAATAACTTCAAGTGCCTCCATTTTTTCAACCACTAGTTTATCTATCATAATTACTACATTTTACTTTGTTTAAAAACTAAAACTTCACCATTATATTGACTGACCATAATCAATTTTTCATTCGCTGTTTTTAATTTAACTATCGAATTGGATTGATTAGGTACATAAAATCCTGACTGATTAGAAGATATTGGAACAAAACGACCTTTTTTATTCTTTAATACCATTCCTGTCATTGCATCTTGTTTTCCATAGGTAGATTCTGCAGTTTCGTCGTTACCAACCAACAACACATCCATCCAACCATCATTATCTATATCGTCTAACAACATATCTTCTATCGGAGCTACTTGACATTCTTTAGGAAGTTCTCTAACGATAAACGTTCCATCTCCAATATTTTCTAAATAACTGCTCGCAAATGTATGAGCGATTAAAGTTTCTTCTTCTAAGTTTTTAATTTTCAATAAATCTTGAAAGCTTATTGATGAATATTCATCATACGTTTGCGTTCTTTTTTGCAAAATGGACAATTGCTTCACACCGTCATCTCGAGAAGCAACAGGGTAAAGTTCCTTGCCGTTTACACCCTCATAATACATTCCTAAAAGCGGGTCTAGACTACCGTTTTTGTCAAAATCTTGATTATAAATATACAGTGGCTCATTTTTTCTAGGTTTAATATAGTTATTCAACCCTTGATTTCCCACTAAAAAATCCAAATCTCCATCATTATCAAAATCAAAAACTTTGATACAATTCCACCAACCATTTATATCTATATTTTGGTTCGCTTGATTTAAAAAAGATAAATTAGTCGGAGTGAGTGTTCCTTTATCATTTTTGTAATATTCTATCGACATCCACTCTCCTACTACTATCAAATCGTGCCAACCATCTCCGTCTAAATCTTGCCAAATAGCATCATTTACCAAGCCGTCCTTTAAGTTCAAATTCGATTCAACCAATACACCATTCTTGTTTTCTAAAATATAATTAGACGCGGGTTTTGGGTAATATTTTGGGACAATATTGGAAGTAATTAACAAATCAACATCTCCATCTTTGTCATAGTCAAAAGGGGTAACTTTATTACTTGAGGTCGGGTTGGTTGGAATTTCATAGGTTCTTTTAAATTGATTTGTACCGTCATTCAAATACAATCTATCCTGATAGAATTCAGAATTTAGTTCAAAATTATTTCCTCCACTACAAACATACAAATCCTTGTCTCCGTCATTATCTATATCAAAAAAAGCAGCTCCCGTGTCATCATATTTACTTTCCAATTCTTGGATTTTTTCAAAGACTCCTTTTTCATTAATTTGCCAAATCGAAGAAGCATTATTTCGAGTACCTCCTATAAACACAACCTCATTATTTGATGATGTACTTTCCATAGACGATATTACAGGGCTGCGGTGAGAAATCTGGTGCATCATCAAATGTTGATGATTATATTCATTGAATTTTGTTGGTTTATGAACTAAATCTATTCTGCCCTCCAACTTCTTCAAGCTTCTTTTTACAAAAACAGGTTCAATTTTTTTATCATTTTTTTCGTACTTCACCTCCAACACTTGATTTTTCTCAACATCATAAAGCGTTGAAACACCCCCACCCGACCAAATAATTTTCAAAGAATCAATGGGGTTTTCTGTTAATCCAAAATGCAAAATAGGTTCTACTGATGACAAATATCCTCTAGTTACTGAATGATATTGATATTGCTTATTACTTTTTTGAAACAGTAAAACCTTAGTTCCTATGGCTTGTTTGTTTAGCTTTTCTCCAACTAATTTTATCCTTAAATATTCTTTATTTACTTCTTTCGAAGTGTTTGTTTTATTTTCTAATAAGAATGCTTCTTCATTGATATTATTTACCACCAAATCTAAATCTCCATCCTTATCAAAATCGGCATAAGCAGCACCATTCGAAAGTGATAGTTTTTCACTAGCCCAATGCGTAGAAACATCCTCAAACCCTGTAGAATCTTGTTTATAAAAGAAGTTATTTAACTTAACAGCCTGAAGTCCCCCCAACATTTCTAACAACTTCTTTTTTTTAGATTCAGCCGTACCAAAGGTGGTATTCAAATCTGAAAACTTCATAAAGTCGAGGTTCGTTACATCTTTGCCGTAACCATTAGAAATGAATATATCTTTGTGTCCATCGTTATCAAAATCGACCATTAATGGTGCCCAACTCCAATCCGTATTACCAATATTATTCAAAAAGCCTACTTCACTAAACTTTATAACCTCACCATCAATATCTCCGTTGTTTATTTGCAAAGTATTATGCATAAACTGAGACGCATAATCCATTTCTTGAGTCTTCAAGTATCTATCGTAATTCATATTCCCCAGCATAGACTTTTGTCTTTTATAATCTACTGGCAACATATCTACGACTAATATATCAGGACGCAAATCGTTATTTATGTCAGTTATATCGCAGCCCATCGCATTATAAGTCTGGTGACTTAAATAGTCTTGACTGGCTTCTATGAAAGTATCTTTTTTTTGAGATTGGTTTAAATACATTAAATCGTCCGAGATAAAATCGTTTGATACGTAAACATCAGGGATGTTATCATTATTAAAGTCTGAAATCCCTAGCCCCAAACCGAAACCAGGGTGATTGATTCCAACTTCTTTAGAAATATTTACATACTTGATTTGTCCATTTTCATCGACATCATTTCTAAGTAAGAAGTCATTCAAATGTTTAGGAAAATATCTTTTGTCAATAGGAGTGTTCTTTTCTACTTTTGACGAACCATTATGAGCGATATAAACATCAAGGTCTCCATCTGAATCATAATCAAAAAATACGGATTGTTGAGCATAGTTGCCATCATCCAACCCGTATTTTTTGGCTTGTTCACTAAAAACAGGAATACCTTTTTTGTTTAAGCCTTGATTCACAAATAGTAGATTTGGGCAGTCATTTTTACAATCAACCCCACCTACACACAAATAAATATCATCAAACCCATCTGAATTAATATCAACAATAGTAACGCCTGTTACCCATGATTCTTCAACAAAACCAGAAACCGTTGAAATATCTTCAAACTTTAAATTTCCTTGATTTAGGAAAACTTTAGATGAAACTTGATTGCCCGTAAAAACAACATCAGGTAAATCATCATTATTAAAATCCCCAATACCTACTCCTCCTCCATTATAGCAATATTGAAAATCGACTACATTTATAGAGTCTCCTTCAACGATATCATTACTAAAATCTAAACCCGACTCAGAAGATTTTATATATTTAAATTGACTACTCTCTTGCTCTTTTTGACAAGAAAGAAAAATCAAAATAAATAATGATAGATTTATTGTTATTCTCATAGTTCCACAAGTGACTTAAAAAAACCCAAGCTAAATGAAATATACATTTAGCTTGGAAATATAAAAAATTGCAGTATGAAATGATTACTTTATTTGTATTCAGC
>CALAJP010000131.1 GCA_937922815.1 uncultured Saprospiraceae bacterium | reverse complement strand
TGGTTATCTCCCAATGCTTTTAACATTTGAAGTGCCGCATAACCTGCCGTATTTTTAACAGGGTCTTTAGGTAATCTACCTTTATCTCCTGTAATTTTAGTAATTTGAATTCCTGGTTTTGATGAAGGTCTAAGAATTATTTCATCTCCTGGTTTATCAATTGCAAACCCCATCACATCGTATCCGCAAGCAATATTTGCTACTGTTGCAGGAGCAAATACTTTAATTCCACTTGGTTTCGCCATTCTAAAAAATTTCTATAAATTATATTACAATAAATGCCCAATTCTCAATACTTCTGAAAATACACCTGCAGCCGTAACCGCAGCACCAGCACCTGGTCCACGAACAACCAACGGTCTTTCATTATATCTTAGCGTATTAAAAACAATCATATTATCACTACCGCTTAAACTATAAAAAGGATGCGAAGCATCTACTTCTTGAAGCCCTATTGACGCTTTTCCTTTTTCGAAAACGGCTACCATCCTTAAGGCTAAACCTTTGTTTTTTGCGGCATTAAGTTTATCTAAAATAATTGAATCTTCCTTTTTCAAACTTTCAAAGAACGAATCTACAGAATCCGCCTGCATTGTCTGGTCACTTAAAAAAGAATTGATTTTAACGTCACTTGGTTCTATCTTAAATCCTGCCTCTCTTGCTAGAATAATGATTTTTCTTTTCACGTCAGAACCACCTAAATCTTCTCTTGGGTCTGGTTCTGTAAACCCTTTTTCTTTAGCAGAGTTAACAACTTCTGAAAAAGGAATACTTCCATCGTAGGTGTTAAAAATAAAAGATAAAGAACCCGATAAGACACCTTCAATTCTGTCAATTCTGTCCCCAGATTGTACTAAATCGGTAAGCGTAGAAATAACAGGAAGTCCGGCACCTACATTAGTTTCGTACCTAAAATATACACCACGTTTCTTAGCAATAGCATTTAACTCCAAATAGTCTGCATAACTGCTAGATGTTGCCACTTTGTTTGGTGTTGAAATAGAAATACTCTTATCTAAAATAGAATGATACAGTTTAGGAATAACACTAGATGCTGTATTATCAACAAAGATGGAATTGTTTAAATTCATAGAGGACATCTTAACAATAAACTCATTGATGTCCATTTTGTCATCACTCGCATTTAGTTTATCCAACCAATTATTAGTGTCAATTCCGTTTTCATCGAAATACATTTTTCGACTATTAGCCAAGCCAACTATTCTAACCTCGGTAGATTTTTCTTCTAAAAGATAATTGAATTGGTTTTTAATTTGGTCTATTAATGTTCCTCCAATCAAACCAACACCAACAATATATATATTCAACACCTTAACGTCAGACAAAAAGAAAGCCTGATGAATAGCATTCAATGCTTTCGCTTCATCCTTTTTATCAATAACAACTGATAAGTTTAATTCAGAAGAACCCTGAGCGATAGCAGAGGCATTAATTCCATTTTTCCCTAAGGCATCAAAAAGTTGATTAGCAATTCCTGGCTGAAAACGCATATTTTCTCCAATAATAGCTAAGACCGTTAGGTTATTTTCAACTTTGATAGGTTCTACTGTTCCTTGCTTAATCTCATACTCAAAGTGTTTTTCAATAGACTCTTTCGCTAATTTAGCATCTTTGGGTTGAATAGCAAAACTTATAGAGCTTTCCGAAGACCCTTGAGTGATCAGAATTATATTAATTCCTTCAGCAGCTAAAGTAGAAAACAATCGACCAGCTATTCCAGGAACACCAAACAATCCACTTCCTTCTAATGTCAATAACGCAACATCTTTGATAGATGAAATGCCTTTAATTGTCTTTCCAGAAGGGTCAGATTCTTTAGAAATAAAAGTACCAGGGTGTTCTGGTTCGAAAGTATTTTTAATATATAAAGGAATATTTTTCTTTAAAACAGGAACTAATGTTGGCGGATATATAACTTTTGCTCCGAAATGAGACATTTCCATGGCTTCAGCATAAGTTAACTTCTCAATAGTAAAAGCTTCTTTAACCTTTCTTGGGTCGGCCGTCAAAACTCCACTTACGTCCGTCCAGATTTCAACGGCTTTAACATTTAATGCAGCACCAACAATAGCTGCCGTATAGTCAGAGCCACCACGACCTAAAGTAGTGGTCAAACCACCTTTCGCAGAAGCAACAAAACCTGTAATCACCTGAATATCAATATTTTCAGAAAAATGTTTTTTAATTTTCTCGTTAGTCGTTTCAAAATCTACTTTTGCAGAAAGAAAGGATTTATCCGTTTTAATGACCCTTCGAGCATCTAAATAATTAGCAGGTAAACCTCTATCTGAAAGTAAAGCCGCTATAATAAAGTTAGAATTTCTTTCCCCAAAACTTAACACATAATCCATTGTACGAGGAGATGCCTCACGAACTAATAGAATCCCTTCTAATAAATTCTTTAACGTTAAGTGATTTTCTTTCAAATCCTCTATCACCTTATCTTGTGCTTGGGCACTTAAAAGACTTCTAACTGCATCTAAATGGCGACGACTAAATTCATTAAAGTGCTCGATATAAGAATCGTCTCCCTTTTCAGCAAGACTTGCCATTCTAATCAAAGAGTCTGTAACTCCACCAAAAGCAGAAAATATAACCGCAAAGGTTTCTCCTTTAGCAGACATATTTTTAAGAATAGTAACTATTTGTTCAATTCGTTCTGGTTTGGCTACCGAGGAACCTCCAAATTTTAAAACTTTATCAAGCATAATTCCTTATTAGGATTTTAGTAATTTCAACAAAGGTATAAATTGTTATACATATTGTAAATCAAACCAATTTATATTTACATAAATTCATTCAATAATGGTCATTATTTAAATAAATCGTATACATAAGTAGAATTAATATTGTTTCAAAACAGTTAAAACCATTAATTTTGATTTCATAAACCTACAAACTATGTCATTCAACATATTCCAAACACAAAACTTACTTACTCTTATTTTATTTTTTGCAGCTCCAATTTTAATGGCTCAAGAAATTAAAGTAGTAAAACTACCTAACAATATAAATACTCCTAACGATGAAATATCTCCAATATTAAGCAGAGACGGGAACACGATGTTCTTCACTAG
>CALAJP010000130.1 GCA_937922815.1 uncultured Saprospiraceae bacterium | reverse complement strand
TATCCGATTAAATTCTAAGGAAAGAATTATGGATACGAAGAGAGTTCAGTTAAAAAAGTAGCTAAATAAAAAAAGGCTCGAAACCGAGCCCATGAAAACGAATCTTACAATACTTTAACCAAAACTTACATTCAAGAGTATTGCAAGTACTGTGCCAATAATTGAAAAACACCAATCAATTCAAAGTAAAAAATCGAATTAGACTAATTTCAAAGAGTTTACCATTTTACCAATAACATACTTATCTTTGATAAAAAAACGTAAATATTGGCTGTTCAATCTCTTTTAAATAATGCAAAAAAGAATGGTGAGAAAAAATTCGCTATTCTTATTGATCCTGACGAAATTCGTTTAGATAACTTAGATCAGATTCTTAAAGTATCAGAATCTAGTAGTGCTGACTTTTTCTTTATCGGAGGTAGTTTGATTATGGATGATCAAATGGACTTGTGTTTAGATAAATTAAAATCGCACAGTAAAGTGCCTGTGGTTATTTTCCCAGGTTCTACTTTTCAAATTAACAAAAAAGCAGACGCTCTTTTCTTTCTTAGTTTAATATCAGGAAGAAATGCAGATTTCTTGATTGGTAATCAATTTGTAGCCGCTCCATATTTAATAAAATCTGGCTTAGAAATTATGCCTACGGGTTATATGCTTATTGACGGAGGTGTCAAAACCACTGTTGAATATGTTTCTAATACACATCCCATTCCTGCAAACAAGCCTGACATTGCCTTATGTACTGCCATGACGGGAGAAATGCTGGGTCTTAGAAATATCTATATGGATGCTGGTTCTGGTGCTCAAAATCCTATCTCAAACGAAATGGTAAAACGAGTATCTAAAGGCATTTCTGTTCCATTGATGGTTGGCGGAGGTATCCGAACACCAGAAAAAGCAGGAGCTGTTGCTGATGCGGGTGCCACCGTTGTAGTGGTAGGAAATGCTATTGAAAAAGACCCTAATTTGGTGGTAGAAATAGCAGATGCGGTTCATCAATACTCGAAACCTATCCTATGAAAAAAGGAACTAAGGCTATTAAGAAACAAGGCATAGTTATCAAATCAACAGGTAAATGGTATATTGTCAAAACGCAAGATGATAAAACCTTCCGATGTCGTATTGCAGGAAAATTTAGATTAGAGGGTAAGAAACTGACCAATCCTGTTGCGGTTGGAGATCAAGTTTCTTTTATTATAGAGGACGATGAAGAACAATTCGGGACGATAACGGTAATAGATAATAGAACTAATTATTTGGTTAGACAATCTCCACGAAAAAAGCTGTTTCTTCACTTGATTGCTGCCAATATCGACCAAGCTGTTTTTATAACTTCTTTGGTGCAACCCAAATTTAAACAAGGTTTTGTAGATCGGTGTTTGTTAATGACAGAACCATTTAATATTCCTTCGATAATTGTTTTTAATAAGTCCGATATCTATGATACTCAAGACATGGCTTGGTTTGAATATTTGAAAAATATGTACCAAGAAATGGGTTATACTGTTTTACTAACTAGTACGGTCGAGCACAAGGGTATTGATGAATTGACTTCGCTTTTAATTGATAAAAAGTCCGTTTTTTGCGGTCAATCTGGTGTCGGTAAATCTTCACTTTTAAATACTATTCAACCCGGATTATCTTTAGAAACATCTGAAATTTCAGATTCTTCGGGCAAAGGTCAGCATACCACTACCTTTGCAGAAATGTTTGCTTTTAATGACTCTAAAGGTGAAATTATTGACACTCCAGGTATAAAAACACTAAGTTTTAACCATTTAGAAATAGAAGATGTCGCTCATAATTTCAGGGACTTTTTTGTATATTCTAAGCAATGCAAATATAGCGATTGTATGCATAGAAATGAACCTGAATGTGCCGTAAAAGAAGCATTAGAGAAAGAAGAATTAGACGCTAACCGCTATTTTAGTTACTTAGCTATTCTGGATGAAATTGAAGAACAAAATTATTGGCAAAGACAATAAGTGCAGATACAATGAATCGTAATTATATTCTATTTATACTTCTAGTTTTCCTTTCTGGGTTTGCGTTTTATTTAGTAAACAATAAAACATCTACCACTATACAAGGCAATGATTGGAAGTTAGCTACACCTAAAACTAATATTACCAAAATATTTTTAGTTGACCGCAAAGGAAATGATGCTACTTTGATTAAAAAAAACGGTACTTGGTTTTATAATGACCAATTCAAAGCCAAAAAAGATGCTATTCAGAACCTACTTCACACTATTGAAAATGTAAAACTAAAGATTCGACCTTCCAATAATGCTATTGATTTTATGGTAAAGTCGATTGCAAATAATGGAATAAAAGTGGTTTTGTTCGAAGAAGATAAAGAATTAATCACTTATTACGTGGGAGGAACGACAAATGATGAACGTGGTACTTATATGATGAAAGAAGACGGAAATCAACCTTATGTGTACTATCTTCCAGAACACACAGGCGGGCTAAGAGTCCGATACCTACCAACCCCAGAACTATGGCGAGATTTGACTATTTTTGATTGGTCTCCAAATGAATTTCCTAATCAAATTTCATTTTCTTACCCAGGCAAAAAAGAAAATGATTTCGTCTATGAAAATAATACCATTACTTCAACACATCAAACTACTATTTCACATTCTAATCTATCACAAAAAAACATTCAACTTTTCAGACAGTCTTTTTATCAAGTAGGTGCAGAATCTTGGATAAACAACCCTAAGTTGGTCGATTCCTTGCAACAAAAGCAACCCTTTTGCAAAATCCAACTAAACGAATCTGTTTCATATCAGTTCTACCCTATTCCACAATATGATTCTGAAAACAATCTTATTCTGGATAAAAATAAAAAGCCCAGTATTAAAAAATACTATCTTTTGGTTGACCATAAAAACCTATACCTGACACAACATAGAGTTTTTAGATCCATCTTCTGGGGCTATGATAGTTTTAAAGGGTGAATAATTTTTAGACGGTTCTCAAAATTGCAACATATGAAAAATAATATACTAGTTGTCGGAAGTTCTAACACAGACTTAGTCATACAAACTAAACAATTTCCTAAACCAGGAGAAACTATTTTAGGCGGAAAGTTTCAAAAATTTGGAGGAGGAAAAGGTGCGAATCAAGTAGTTGCCGTAGCTCGCCTCGGAGGCAACACAAGTTTTGTTGCAAAAGTCGGTAATGACGAATTTGGTAACGAATCATTAAAAGATTACCAAAAGCATAATATTAATACCAAATTTGTATTCACAGACAACTCCACCCCTTCGGGAACTGCTGTTATTATTATTGACCAAACAGGTCAAAACTCGATTGTTGTTGCTCCAGGAGCCAATAATAACCTTTCTATTGAAGATATAAATACGGCAGAACAGGCCATTGATGAAGCAGAAATTGTTCTAACACAACTAGAAATTCCTATTGAAACAGTAGAACACTTAATTCATCAAGCTGCGGAAAAAAAGAAAAAAATTATATTAAACCCTGCTCCTGCTGTGAACCTTTCAGGTGAAATTTTATCAAAATTATTCCTCATTACTCCCAACGAAACAGAGGCATTTATTCTTACGGGTATCGAAATCAAAGATATTCCCTCTGCTGATCAAGCTGCGGATAAATTGTTAGAAAAAGGAGTTCAAAATGTAATTATTACGATGGGCGAGCACGGGGCGTTCTTCAAAAATAAAGAAACCTATTTC
>CALAJP010000129.1 GCA_937922815.1 uncultured Saprospiraceae bacterium | reverse complement strand
TGTATCAACTCTTTTTACTTCTTGAAAACCATTTGGATGTTTATCATTTTTTTTATATGTCGTACTACCCCTATCATTAAATGTAGTATGGTCTCCTTGAGCTTTTTTATTAGGCTTTCTGTTATTGGAACCTCTTCCTTTTCCACTTCCTTGATTATCTTTTCCAATAGGTGTATCGCCTATAGGTTCTGTTCTTGCGCCCCATTCAGGCTTAGATAAATCACCAATCTCTATATCCGTTTTAGGTTTTTTCTTAAATAGGCTTTTTATCCCGTCATAAATAGTTCCTCCAATTTTTTTAGCTCTTATAGCTATCTTAGAACCTCCTGCTATCCATCCTCCAAAAGGAATCATAGATGCAGTTCCTAAGGCTACTGCTGCAGCTTTTTCTTCAACAGTTTCAGCTCTTGCTACATCAATTGCAAGATTAACTCCATCAGCCAATTCTCCAATTCCAGGAACCATACCCGCAACATCAATAGCTACCTGAGCAACATCTAAAACCAATCCTCCAAATTGTTTCCAAAATCCTGGTTTGTCTCCAAACCCATTCCAATCAATTAATAAAATCGGACTATTTCGGTGATAAGCATAAGGTGTTTGCCATGGGTACTTATTAGTCCAAGGGTCATTACTTAAAAACTTTCCTAGCCTGCTATCATAACATCTTGCTCCGAAATCTAAGTGATTTCCACTCCCCTTAACTTCATCATCTTTTTCGTGTCCGTTAAACCCATAACGATATAACCCTGCACAACCTTTTGAACTGATACTCAGTTAGCTAAAGCAACTTTTAAAAGAACGTTTTTTGTACCAATGCACAAGGTTCAAAGTTAGTTATTTAACTTCTCATTGCACTCAAAATTATTTCCTTTTTTTTATTTTCAATTGAAGAAAAAAAAGGAAGTAGTAATTGCCTCACAGCAAAAAGTCCAGTTGTTTTTTCAAAACACCCTCTGTACTTCTTGCTGTTCCGCTCGCCAACCCTTCTGCTGTTTTACTTTCCCAACTCTATTTTTAGCACATTCTTTTTGTTTTTAAAGTGATTATTTTCTGATAAGATAAAAGCCAAAAATAAAGAGCCAAAAATGCCTAAACACACAGATAAAACAGCCCAAAGCTAAGTTACATAATAAGAGTTATGAGTTCGCTTCTCACATTTTTTGGAGTTGTTTATTTTGATAATTAAGGTAAAAAATGTCAGTCATAACTTTTATTATGCAAAATAGCCTCCAAGCCAACACACAAAGAACATTTGAGCCGTTTCGAGCAATACAAATTCAGTTCTCCGATTGAACATTTTACTGTTGCTCGATTGCCTCCCGCAATGGGTCATTTTTAAAGCTGATGCAAAGCGTTATTATTGTTTTGGATGCTTTACATCATCTTTAAAAACGTGTAAAACTTACAGCTCGATTTTTTGTAATTATTGCCTTTCTCTAATTTTGATTTTTAGGACTAATCTTATTGGCAATGATTATAAAAAATGAGCATCCAAAGGGGTTTGGGGCATTGGAAGATTGCCCCATTAATTAAAATACCTAACTGCCGTAGGCTCTACCATTGTTTGACTGGAAGGAGTGGTATTAAATAAATCAAAACCAAAATCCCAAAACAAAAAGGCTACCTATTTCGGGTGGGAAGCGTTGGCAAAAAAAAGGTACGGTTTGGACAAAAATGGCTGAGGCGGTTGGGTGCTTGCACAAGCGTAGGAGAACAGCCGTTTTTGACCGTGTGGTGTTGGCTATTTACACATAATGTACATTATATGACTTTTTCGGGTGGGATGCTTGCATAAGCGATGGCAAAAAGTGCGAAGCGAACATATAATGCCCATTATGTTACTTAGCTTCAGACTGTTTTTTCTGGCGGATTTTTTGTTTTGAGCAGTTGGCACAGCTCTTTATTTTTTTCAGTTATCCGCTTTAATTTCAATAGATATTTCAACTGAAAAAATAATGTGCTGTATTTAGGCTGGACAAAAAATGTGACAGAAAAACAGTCTGCAACACCACATTCCCGATTTTTTCAATCGGGAGAACCGTACCTTTTTTTTAGCGTTTGGGGGTGGGTCATTATCTCAGCCTTTTTGTTTTGGGATTTTGGTTTTACCGCTTCTTTTTCTACTGTAATGGATGATATTTTAAGATTTGGTTTTTAAGCTCTTCTACTTGTGTTTGCTTGTATCTTTCGGTTGTACTTGGATATTTATGTCCTGCAAAAGCTTGAACGATTCGCAAGTCTTTTCCTTGCTTCAAAAGATTAGTAATTACACTTTGTCTAATCGTTTTTGCATTGAGCTTTTTATCAGGAAAAAGATGTCTTTGGGTTTCAATAATGTAACAAATTCCCTCTCCTGTTTCTGCTGTTCCTCTGCTACTAATAATCAACTTTTCACTTTCTGTTTTGAGCAATTTAGGTCTATCTTCCTGTAAATATTTCATTATCCAAAAGACTTGTTTTGATTGTAGCTTTAAAGTTCTTCCGTTTGTTTTTCGCCCTGGTAAAATTTGTATTGTTCCCTGCTCTAAATTAATTGCCTCCAATTGCAAATTGGTTACTTCTCCATTAGTCAGAGCTTGATAAATCAGCAAACTGATAATTATTTGATTTCTATTTTTTAGGAGTTTGTATCGTTCTTTTTTCTCTAATAATAATTCTAATTCTTCCGACTTAAACAAGTCTTGTAATTGGATATCTCTACTGCTTTTGTCTCTCAACTTAATGTATCTGCAAGGATGGTCTTTTCGCTGTCCTGTGGCTATTAAATAGCTGTAATATTTCTTTATTCCGTGCAAACTGCAATTGATTTTATTAGCCTTTGTTTTACTTCTTAATTCTCCTAAATAATCCATTATTTGCTGATAAGTTGCTGTTTTTGGATTTTCTACTGAAGAAAAAAATAATTCAATTTCTCTTTGGTAACGTTTGGCTGTACTGGGTGCAACTCTCTCTTTTAAATACTGTTCAAGTTCCATAATTGCTTATTCTTTATTCGTGTGTAAATTTGAGTTGATTCTAAGTGTTTGTGTCCTAAAAAATCTCTCACATATTCAACTGATAAGCCACTTTCTAAAAGGTGCGTAGCGATGGAGTGCCTTAAACAATGTAATGTAATTGCTGCCTTAATTCCTGTTCGTTCTAAGATGTTTTTTAGGATTTTGTTGTAACTGCTTCCTGTGGCTCTTTTGTGGATTCTATTGGTAATAAATGCAGTTTCGTTTTCTCTTACTTCTCTTTCTTTGGTGGCATAATTCCAAAGTTCTATTTTTACTTGTGGGCTTAGTGGAACAGCTCGTCTTTTATTTCCTTTTCCTTCTCTCACATACAAAATATTGCTTCTAAAATGGATGTCTTTTAAATTGAGTTTTTCGCCTTCACTTCTTCTAATTCCACAACCATAAAAAAGAGCGATTACAGCTCTTTCTTTTAATGTTTCGCAGGATTCAAAAAGTAGCTTGATTTCTTCTTGTGTTAAAATTTCTCTTGGTTTACTTACTGGTGCTTTAAATTCTAAACTGCTGATTGGATTTTCTGTGATTACTCCTTTTTCTTGTTGCCATCCAAAGAACAGTTTTAAGCTGTAAATATGATGATTGATGTAACTTTCACTTAATCCGCCATAACCTCTTTTTCTTGGTCTTTCTTGTAAGTATTGATGGTAAGCTGTGATGTCTTTTGATTCGATTTTGATAAGTTCCTTTGCTGTAAATTCCAAGAACTCTTTTAAGCAATTAGGCAACATATAAATACTGGTTCTGCTGTAGCCTAATCTTTCTAAATGGATTCTAAAACCCACAATGTGGGTGGATAATTTATTTTTTTCTTGCATCCCGATTAGGTATTTTCTTGGTTCGGGGTTCGCTACTACTTAACTGTCTGATTTTATTAGTTTTAACCGACCCATTTAGCGACCCATTAAAATGGTTCACTACTCTTTAAAGTTTCTCTAATTGTTTGTTTAAATCACTCTTAATTCTATTTCTTAGAGCTTCCATATTATCCCAGTAACCAATTTTGTAATGAAAGGTATTTCTTGTACTCACATAAGTTTTTACAATGTATTCCAGTTCCAAAAGATTGTTAATGTGGCGTTGCATTTGAGTTTTACTAATTCTAAACTGTTGTCTGATTTCTCTTTGTTCAAACTCGTATTCTTTGCCTTTTGCTAATACATATTTCTTTAAACTTTCATAAAAATCTCTTAGGCTTCCGTCCAGTTCATCCACTTTCAGAATAATACTATCAAACATTATTTCTATTGCTGTTTTTACATCTTCTTTGTCCGTTATTAATCTGCCTTGTACATCTTTATTCCGTTGGTACTGATTGAGTAGCGTTACTTGTTTTACATAGCTTTGGAACAAGTCATTTAATCTTCTGATTTTGTGAGCTTCTTTCGGGAGATCTATTTTATTGGCATAAGGGTTTACAACTTCTAAAGGCTGTAATAATCGCATACAGTTTCTTAAAAACTCTCTGATTTCCTTTTCTTTTTTACTGTCTATTTGTCCAGCAGCTTTGTTGTTTTGGTATTGGATTATTCTTTGCGTTTGCTCTGCTGATTCATCAACTGATATTAAAAAACATCTGCTCATATTATCCTCATAGATTTCGCCTTTTGTTGTTGCACTTAGCGAAGCTATGGGGCCAAAAACTGTTTTTATGTAAGCTGCTATTTGTCCTGTGTGTTCGTTCTTTCCGCTTGTACTACTGCTTATCATTCCTTTGCTCATCAGCTCTCTAAAGGCTAATTCTGCTTTTTCTTCCAGTCCGTCAAAATCTTCCATTCCGATTAATTTATTGCTTAGTTCATATTCTCCATAATTGTAAAAACTGCTTTCTGTTACTCTCGTTAAATTGATGGTGTCTTCTGGTGGCATAAAATCCATTATTGTTGCAAGTAAATGGGTTTTTCCGCTTCCGCTTGTGCCTTGAATAAGTGCGTGTAAAGTATTTTCCATTTGGTAAGTAGAAGCTATTCCAAATAAAAAGATTCGATTTTTTTCTTCTCCTACAACTCCCGATTTTCCTATGAGTTCATTTATATTTTGCAGGAGATTTGGTTTTTTAAGGAACTTAAAACACTTCTCTTTTTCTTCTTTTGGAATGATAACTTTTTTAGCTTCTTCGTCTGTTTGATTGGTGTTTTCTTCTCGGTACTGGTCTAAAAGGTCAGTTAAAATATTGAGGTCATTTTCTATTAAATCAACTCTTAAACCTAATTTCTCTGCTGATTCTCTTGCTATTTTCTCTGTTTGCTTGTCCTCATACAGATCCAATTTATTACGGCTCTTTGCTTTATTTTCAAGATGTTCTATTACTAAGGTTACTCGTAAACTGTCTAAATCTTTTCTTATTCCTCCTTTGATGTAATAAGCTGCTGTTTCTGTGATGTAAACTATTTTATTGGGGTTTTGAGTATTGAGATTGGAAGGAGTTAAAATTTTGATGTTTTTTTCTTCAGTAGAAGTAGTTTTTTGCTTTTCTGATGAGCGAAAAAATGGTGTTCTATTTTTGAGTAATTCTAAAAATATGCTTGATTCGTGACCAACTAATAAACTATTGATGTCCTCATTTTCTATTGTATTAACTACTGATACTTTAGTATTTGGGAGTAGTATTTTTAATGTTGTTCCGTGATTTACTGCTGCTTTTATCCCTGCTGCATCTCCATCAAAAAACAAAATGACTTCTTCTAAGTTTTCAAGCTCTGCTATGGCTGTTTTTATTTCTGAAGTAAGCCCATTTGTTCCGTAAAGTGCCAATACCTCATATTTGCTTTTGATTTCCGCAATACTCAATAATGTTGCTGCATCAATAATGCTTTCGGTTAGTATCAGTTTTTTAGTTTCTTGCCCAGGGTATTTTGGATAAAGTCCAGTTCTGTTTTTTAAGTAAAGGTGCTTTTCATATTTCCTATTCTTAAACTTACTCGGTCTTGGCTCTACTGCTCTAAAGTACATTCCTATTACTTGGTGCTGCTTATCTCTCAATGCAAAAACTAAACTGCCTAATCCAAAAGGTGCGTAACCGCTATTGGTTTTGTGAAGCAATCCTAATTGTAAAGAACTTTCTACTAAAAAATTATTCTCTCCGTGATGAAACGTACCAGTATTGTAACCAATGGTTAAAGTTTTGATGTTTAGATTTCTGCTAACTGCATAATCTTTGGCTGGTTTACTTCCTAAAAAGGCTGTTTCAAAATAGCTGAATACTTTTTTTAAAGTGGCAACATCTTTAAATTGATTGGGTTCTGATTGCTGTATTATTTCCGTTGGTTGTTCTCCTGCCAGTTCTGACAAGTATTTCAATGTTTCGTGTGTAGATTTTTGCAGTTTCTTTTCTGTTAGTCCAATTACATCCATTGTGCCTGCATTACAATTGGAACTAAAGCAAGTACATATCTGCTTTTCTTTACTAAACTGTAAACTGGGCGTTTTATCATTATGAAAAGGACAAAGAGCTCGTTTACTTCTTCCATCTATTTTTATTCCTAATTGTTCTGCTACTGCTGTTATTTCTAAGCTATTTTTGATTTGCTGTATCTCCATTGAAAATATTTTTAAAAAAGATTGATTAACCGTTTACGGTGCAAATATATCGAATGAGTTTTATAATACAAAATCTTTACGATTTTTATTAACCGTATCAGTTCCTTATCTTTGCTAAATCATTACAAATAGAGGTGTTTATTAACCTTATAAGTTTAAGATTATGTTTTCATTCGGTAAAAAATTGAGAGAAGCGAGAGAAACCGCAGGTTTTTCGCAAAAGGATTTAGCCACTAAAATTGGTAGTGTTCATACTGTAATTGGTAGATATGAACGTGATGAAATGAAGCCTTCTATTGATGTTGTAAAGAAGTTAGCCGAAGAACTTGGAACTACTGTTGGTTATCTCTTAGGAGAAGCCAAAGAATCTTTATTACTTAAAGACCCTGTAATGCTTAAAAGGTTTCAAGAGATTAACGAGCTGGAAGATTCAGAAAAAAAATGTGTGTACACTTTCTTAGATGCCTTTCTTGCTAAGAATAAAATGCAAGCATTCTTAAAATAAAAAAGCCCCACACTGCTGTAAGGCTTAAAGTATTTCTGTAAAAAGTTAACTCCTACAACACTTCAATAGAGTTGATTATCTGATTAGCCTTTTCTTTCCATTCAGATTTCATTCCAATAGGACAATTAAAACTTCCCATTAACATTCGACCATCTAAAGATGATACAGCCATTAAATTATAAATAGGGGTATCTATTGCTGGCGTTTCAAATTCTAAAATAACAAAGTCTCTACCATTTATTTTTATAACTTCTTTTTTCTGCCATTTTATGGTTGGATAAAGGTTAGAAAATTGTTGCTCAAAAACAGGTAGTAACTGGGGTAATTGTTCTAACGTAATTGCATTATTTGTATGATTAACTGCTATGCTTACCGTTCCATTTTCATTGGAATAAACTTCTGTCGGTCGATTCGAGGCTGGATACTTTGCTTCGAGTATTTCCTTTGGCATTACACCAAAAGTTTCAGGCAATGACATAGACATCTTACCATTTAATACATTCTGTGCTATTAGTCCATCTTTTGTTAGTTGTTCCTGTTGTTTTTCCACTGTATTTGTTGATGCTTCGCTTGACTTATCTCGTGCTGTCTGTTGGTCATTATTACCACATGCAGCCAACAAAAACAGACAAGAAGCTATTAATAAAATTCTCATAATATCTATTCTACCAGTTTAAATAAGGCTGCAAATCCCATTCAGTCGGTTGCTTGGTCTTAGGGATATTATCATGCCTTCTTAGCACCATTTTCCTAGGAGAATTACCTGAGTTATTCTCTTTGTCAGGGTCAGCTCCTCCTTTAACTAATTCACTTATCACATTCCGCAACTCATCATCACCTCTAAAATTCATTACAGCCCTCCATAAGGGGCTGTTCCCCATTTCGTCCTGAATATCTACAGTCGCTCCATTAACTATTAAGATTCTAGCCACACTTAAATTTGGATGTGCTACACAAAAATGCAAAGGACTAGCTCCTTTATCATTCTGAGCATTAATATCTACTCCTGATTCAATCAATAACTTTGTGAGTTGCTCAGATTCAAAATCCAGTTTTTGAGCCATCGAAATATAATAATGTAAAACATTAATTCCTGAACCGCCAGAAGCATTAACATCTGACACTTCGCTCAACACCTTTGTCACCTCCGAAATATCATTTGTCAATAATGCCTTTTGTAAAGCTATGTAATCACTCATATTCTTTTAACCTCCATTTTTCTGTTTTTTCCTTTCCGCTCCAACTTTTCCCCCTTTCGATCTATTTCTACTTCTATCTTCTATTTGATACTTGTTAGGATCATTTTGATCCTCTATCACATCTTTTCGTCTTTTAGACCAGTTATCAGGATTTGATTTGTAATCAATCCATTCATCTCCCTGTTTATGTCCATAATCAAACGTACCATAAATTTCTTCTCCTGTATCTGGATGCTTTGACACTTTATTCCCAGGGATAAAATCACCAGTTTCAGGATCTATAAATCTTGTTTTCCCATTAGCATCGACTCCCGTTTCTGCATTCCTTATTATCTCTTCTTTTGTTCCTTTTCGAAGTTTAGGCCTAGTCGAAAATTGCCCTGGCGGTGGAGTATTCGACCTAACTATCGGAACTTCATCAAGTACATTCCCTGTCAGTTCAATACCTTCTTCAACCACTCCAACAGCAGCTTTAGCCTTTTTACCTTTAAATACTGCTTTAACACCTTTATAAACTTTCCTACCAATATTTGCTACTCCTGCTACTAAACCAGCCCCTGGTATTGCTGCTGCTAAACTCATTGCAACTCCAACACCATCACCTCTTGCTGCATAAATTCCAGCATTAACTAAATCTGCTACATTACCAACGAGAGGAATCATACCCACAAGATCAATTCCTGTTTGTACAACATCTAAAATAGCATCCCATGGCCAAGCTCCATCAGGATCAACAAAACGAAGTGGATTATTAAACGCAAAATTATACGGTGAAACCCAAGGGCCTCTTGCTGCTTCTGGATCAACACTCATCCATCTACCTAATCTTGGATCATACATTCTAGCCCCGAAGTCATAAGAGTTTCCATTCCCTTTCAGCTCATCGTCTCTTTCTTGACCACCAAACCCATACCTATACTCTTCTCCACCATTTCTACCTGGTTTCAGCATACCAAACGGGTAATAATCAGAATAGGTTTTAACATCAGCAGTATAGTTGTGCGCAAAGATATAAACATCATCTAGGGTGTACGTATATATATATTCTTTAGATGGAGTTGGCTTTACAACAATGCTGTTGTAATTTGCACTAGCTGTAAAGGTAATGCTGTTGTCTCCTTGCTGTAAGACGAATGTGTTCTGAGCAGATAAAAACAATTCTAGTCTACTAGGACTTGGCACATTGCTAATATCGGCATTAAGGCTTATGGTGTATGTCTCTCCTGCAACAAAAGTGTAGTTCTTAGACACACAGTTGTTCCAATAGTCGTTGCTTTGTACTTGCAGCTTGTTGTTTACAATACTGGTTGTACTGTTGGTACACGCCGTCCAACCGTGCAGACTACCATTGTTAAAGTCGTTATACTCATACCCATCCATTAGTTTTCTATCCGATACGGTTTGCAACACGTTTCCTAAGTGGTTAGAAAGTTCATAGAGTTTATTGTCCATTGTTCTATGGCTAGTAGCATCGTAAGATCTAGGGTTTAAACGGTAGTAACTGTTTGAACTTTGGTCGTAAAGTTCTAAGTTTTTAATCGTACTCTCGTTTTCATTTCTCATGTATACTTTTAGTCGGCTATAAGTTCCATTATCGGCAAATGTTTTAATCACTACACCATCTTTAATCATTTCTACACTTCCATTGGTTCGTTTAATTTCCAATACCATAGAAGGTCCATAGTGCCCCGCAGGAGTAATTATACTAGGAGCAAAATTTCCTCCAATTGTTGACGTTATATTTAAAGTACCGTTGTTGTTTAGCGTCCATTCATAGCGGTTAAAACTAGACATAG
>CALAJP010000128.1 GCA_937922815.1 uncultured Saprospiraceae bacterium | reverse complement strand
AATTGCCGTAGCATCTGTTATCCCCCATTGATTCATTGAAGATTCAATTCCTTTGTTATAAAGTTCTTCAGCCGTACCTCCCATGTCCCATCCTTTTAACGCTCCTTCTGCTCTAATGAAGTACATTTCAGCAGCATGCATTAAATTTTGTGGAGTGTTTCCAACTCTGGACCAAGAGTTTTCACCGGTCTTAGAAACCCACCGTGAACCAACATTAGAATTGAACGTACTCAAATTTATATCATTTCCTAACTGTGCAGGTGTTAATCCATTTCGAAGTCCATGAAATTCTCCGCTTTCATTCGGTTGAAAGAAAACACCTATTCGTGGATCATTATACCCCTTTAACGTCGATTCCATAGCGGCACTCATTCTAAATTCATTCCATACAGCAATTCCACCAAGACCATTGACATCGGTCCCCGCTTCCGTTTTTAACATCAAAGCACCATCACTTATGTTTTCAAATACTCCTTTTGTAACAGCTGCTTCAGCAAGGCTTTTCGCATTAGCTCCATCTATATTCGAAACTCTCATTGCTAATCTAAGTTTTAATGAATTAGCGAATTTCAACCATTTTGACACATCTCCTTGATATATTAAATCAAAATTGCCGTAAGGAGTAGCATCAGTATTAGATTCTAAAACAGTTATTGCTTCGTCTAATTTTGCAAAAAAATCAGTATAAATACTTTCTTGTGAATCATATTTTATAGTCCCATCTACCAAATCTAAATTTGAATATGGAATAGGTCCGTAATAATCCGTCAAACGATGAAATGTATAAACCCACATTACTTTAGCCAAAGCATTTTCTGGAGAGTTAGCCTCAGTTTGGGCAAAAATAGTATTTAACTGAGGTACTACATCAGTATAAATTGGTTTCCAATGCCATTGCAACCAGTCCATTCTAATTACATTTCTATCTGAGTTAAAATAAGTAGCTGTCGTTGCAAAATATTGAGAATACAAGTCTACAAAGAGATTTTGAGCTACCTGATAACGCCAAAAAGCGTATGAGGATGAAGATTGTGCCTTTGAAAAAATTAGAGAAATTTCATTGTCTCCTATAGATGATTCAGTTAATACGGTAGGATTAGTATTCAATTCTTCAAAATCGTCTGTGCAGCTTAACATATTAATTAGTAAAGCGAATATCAAAAACAATTTAAGATTTTTTAATATATATATATTCATTATTAATAATTTTTTAATTTAAAAACCAAATTTCAAATTCAATCCAATCGATCTTGTAGAAGGCAGGTTACCATATTCAACTCCTTGAAAATTACCAGACCCAAGGTTAATTTCAGGGTCAAAATTCATTTTTCTTTCAGGAATTCCTTGTATATCCAAAATAGCTTTTCCTCTGTATAAAAACCCTAAATTTCTAGAAACTAAAGAAGCTTTAATATATTCAAATGGGCTCTTTTCGTTAAGCTCAAATGTATATCCTAACGACAATTCTCTAATCCTGATGTTAGTGGCATCATAAGTAAAAAACTCTCCCCAAGAATAACGGCCTGTGGAAACCGTACTCCATAAATCTTCTGCCGAAATAGCTACAGTATTTGGACTCCCATCTTCTGTAACTGCATCTAATACCAAGCCTCCATCTCTAAAAGCCTCTGTATAAGCAGCATTACCATCGAACGCCAAGTTAGCCTCGGTACCTGATGTCATTACTCCTCCAAATCTACCATCTATCAACAAAGAAAGAGAGAAGTTTTTATAATTCAGTGAATTTGACCAGCCCAATGTAAAGTCTGGATTGAAATTTCCTACTTTTTTACTCCTCGCTCCTGAGCCTACTGGTTTACCTTCATCATTAACTATATAACGACCATTGTCATCTTGCAACCAACCTTCTGCATATAAATCTCCATAAGAACCGCCCTTTTCAATAATGGGGTCTGCTGTTCTTGCAAATGAACTGCTTAGGAATAATCTATCAACACCATCTGCTAATTCAATGATTTCATTTTTATTCGCAGCATAATTTAAAGTAGTTGAATATGAAAAGTCTGTCTTTTCAATCACTTTTGCGTTTAATGTAATTTCAACTCCACTATTTTGAATATCTCCTGTATTTATGTACTCTTGTGAAAAACCTGTTCCAGAAGGTAATTCCGACAAAACCAATTGGTTTACTGAATTAGATTTATAATATGTAAAATCTAACCCAATTTTATTCGATAGGAATCTTAAATCCAACCCAATCTCAAAAGAGGTAGTCTCTTCTGGTTTTAAATCAGGAATCGCTTTTGTTGCCGACTGAGAAATCAATCCTCCATCTCCTCCTTGGGACAAAACAAATTCTTGTTGAAGTAAAAAAGGACTAGCATCATTCCCAACTTGCGTCCATGATCCTCTAACCTTAGCGAAGGTAATAGCAGAAGGCAAATTCATAGCATCACTAGCTACAAAAGTTAATCCTACTGACGGATAGAAAAAAGAATGTGGGGCAGGTAAGTTTGAAGACCAATCGTTTCTTGCCGTTAAATCTAATATCAAATAATCATTATAAGCAAATGAAGCTGTACCGTAAATAGATTGTTGTTCCCTTCTCAAAATACTTGTTTCAGAAGCTAATGCCCTTGCAAATTGCAATTGAAATTGGTTGGGAACCAATAACCCATTAGCAGTAGAGACTGTATATGATTGTTCTTGCTTATTTAATGCAGAACCTAAAGAATAGTTTACTCTAAATTTTTCAGAAATATCATGGTCTCCTGTCAGTAGAATATCGTAATTTTCTTCAACGACATAACCATTGCCTAGTATATAATCTCCTCCTTGGCTACCGAGAATGTTTGTTCCATTATAAAACTGAAAACCCGCATTATCATTTGATTTATCCTGAGCGGCTCTAACCATTAAAGAAATATCATCTGATAAATCATATTTCAAAGAACCAAGCATTGTTACTCTATCCCTATCATCAAAGTTATTTGTTCTGTTAATCATCCAATAAGGATTCATATAAATAGCAGAACTAGTCCAGTATTTAGGAGATCCGTCTTCGTTTTCGAAATCTTGTGCTTCAGTAAGTGATACCGAACGAGGTATTTTGTAAATATTCATTACTGTTCCATTCTCTTCTCCTACTTTCGGCTTGTCGTCAATACCTTGTAAAAAATAAGTAACTTTTCCATCAAATGTCAACTTAGAAGTGATTTTATGCTTCATTCTAAAATTGAAATTATTCTTTTGTAATTGATTACCTGGAACAATTCCTCTCACATAAGAATTAGTATATGAAAAATAAGCTTGAGTATTTTCGTTTCCTCCCGCTAAACTTACATTCGTATTGGTCGATACACCTGTTTGAAAGAAATCTTTAACATTATCTTCATAAGTCGTTCCTGCTGCTCCCCAACTTCCGTTAGCAGTATTATTCGAAGTACCTCCTGCTCCTTGTGTATATGTATTTTGAAGTTCAGGAAGAAGTAATGGGTTTTCAACTGTCACTCCTGAGTTTACCTTTACTGATACTTTCCCTTCTGTTCCTGATTTAGTTGTTATTAAAATTACTCCATTAGCCGCTCTACTTCCATACAATGCTGCTGCTGCTGCTCCTTTTAAGATTGATACAGACTCAAAGTCATCTGGGTTTAAGTTAGAAATTCCATCCCCTGAGTTAAAACCACCAAAATCATCAGACGCTTGGTCTCTTGATGAATTGTCAACAGGCACACCATCAACCACTACCAATGCATTATTATTACCACTAATTGAAGTATTTCCTCTTAATATAATTCTAGTCGAACTACCTGGTCCTCCAGCCCCTTGGTTTACAACTACCCCTGCTACTTTACCATTTAAAGTATTCGCAAAATTAGCATCTCTCACTTCATCTAGTTTTCCGCCATCAATTTGTTGAACTGAATAAGTTAAGTTTTTAGATTTACGTTCGATACCTAAAGCAGTAACAACGACTTCATCAAGTAATTCGCCTTCTCTTAATCGAATTTCTAACCCCGATTGAGCTTGAGATAATTTCATCTCTTTAACTCCATAACCAATATACCCTACTTCTAATACAGTAGGAAAAGTACTAATATCAAGGCTGAAATTTCCTTCGAAATCGGTTGTAGTACCATTATCTGTTCCTTTTTCGACTACTGAAGCTCCGATTAAAGGTTCGTTGTCTTCATCTGAAAGAACTTGTCCTGTAACACTCTGTGCTCTTATGTCGCTACTTGACATAAAAACAATCGATAAAAATACAAGTGGCATCATTATACGTGAAATTACAACTTGAACTTTTATACTTTTTAAAAGTTTGTAAGTATTCGTCATTATAAAAATTTATTTATATAAAATGTGAAGTTTATTAAAATTTCCAGCGAACAAAAGCTTCCATTGCCTCATATTCCGCAAGCCCTAGCGTATTATAACTATTAGCCGTTTCTTTATTCCTATCTTCTGCTCTTTGCCAAAACTCTCGCTTGTCATCACCAGGGAATACAGGGGAATCTTTTTGAGATTGATGCATGAATATTGCTCTTCTTTTCTTCAATAATTCATCGGGGCTTAAGGGAACAGCCATCTCTATCTCATCAATTGGCCACTCGTGCCATGCTCCACGGTATAGCCACAAATAGCAGTCTTTACTCCATTTTTCGTTTTTGGTCTGCTCAAAAGCTTTAAAAATTGCATCTAAACAAACACGATGTGTACCGTGTGGATCAGCCAAATCTCCTGCGGCATATACTTGATGTGGTTTTATCGTATTTAGTAAATCGACAATAATATCATAGTCTGCTTGGGAAAGGGCATTTTTTCTTGCTCCCCCCGTTTCATAAAAAGGCATTTTTAGAAAATGAATGTTCTTTTCTTTTAGTCCACAAAACATAGCACCACTTCTAGCCTCTTCTTCTCTAATAATTCCTTTGATGAGACGAAGTTCTTTTATGTCTCTATCTTCAGATTTTTTCCGAGCAATAAATTTATTTACTTTGCCAAGTATTTCATCTAAAGCAGGTATTTCTAATCCCATTGCCTTAGCATAATCCTTCATAAAGGCAGCATATCGCCAAGCATCTACATCATGTACTGCTATGTTTCCAGATACTTGGTAAGCAACATGAACATCATGCCCTTGTTCTACCAATCTTAAGAAGGTTCCTCCCATAGAAATCACATCATCATCGGGGTGTGGGCTAAAGATAATTACTCTCTTCTTTGCTGGAGAAGCTCTTTCGGGGCGTTTAGTATCATCAGCATTAGGTTTACCTCCAGGCCACCCTGTAATTGAATGCTGTAGTTTATTAAATATTTTTATATTTAGTGAATAAGCAGAATTGTATTCAGCAATTAGTTCGGATAAACCATTAGAAATATAATCTTCATCCAATAGCTTAAGAATAGGTTTTTTAATTTTCAATGATAGCCAAATAACCGCTTTGGCAATTAATTTTTCATCCCAATTACAAATTCCAGCTAACCAAGGCGTCTTTACTTTAGTTAAACTAGAGGCTGCTGCTTCATCTAAATAAAATTTCACATTGGAGTGTTGCTGCAAATATGTTGCGGGCACTATTTCCGTAATATTTCCCTCTATTGCTTCTCTTACAATATCGGCTTTGTGGTTGCCCCACGCCATAATAAAGATTTGTTTAGCTTTCATTATGGTATCTATCCCCATCGTTATCGCACGATATGGGACATTATCTTCGCTCCCAAAATCTTTTACTGCATCTACTCTCGTGATATGATCTAACTTAACCAACCTTGTTTTAGAACTTAACCAAGCTCCTGGTTCATTAAACCCGATATGACCTGTCCTTCCTATTCCCAATATTTGGATGTCTAAGCCACCTAGCGATTCAATTTTCTTTTCATATTTTTCACAAAAATCGCCTACATCATCTATTGAAATATCTCCTTTGGGAATATTAATGTTCTCTGGTTTTATATCTACATGACTAAACAAATATTCATTCATAAACCGTACGTACGACTGCAAGGAGTCGGGGTTCATGGGAAAATATTCATCTAAATTAAAGGTAACGACATTAGAAAATGATAGTCCTTCTTCTTGGTGCATTCGTACCAATTCATTATAAACTTTAATAGGGGAAGACCCTGTGGCAAGACCTAAAACAGCATATTCGCCGTCTTGTTGTTTTTTTCTAATAGTAAGTGCTATATATTCAGCAATGTGCTTGGCACCTTCATTTGGTGTTTCCCATAATTTAATAGGAACTTTCTCAAAATTTTTAAGTTGATACTTTAGTGCAGGTTTATTTTCAACCGTTTTTTGTATTGTAGTATTCATGGCGTTTTGGTCTTTTAGTCATACAAACATAGGTATAAAATTACGAATCAACATACTTTACATTATATATAATAATATGTGATAGCTAATTTTTTAACAAAATAAACTTACCTAAACAACAATGAATTTTTTAAGAGTGGGTTTGTTAGAATATTATTTCATCTAACGTGTGATAAATATACTAAAATATATCAAATATGAGTCACTGTAAGTTAAAAAATAATATATAACTATTAATATGAAGTCAAATAGTGGCTATTTATAAAATGATTAAACTAAAAAAATTACTTTTGTAAAAAATAAACGAGCATAGAATTTGTTTATAGTTTATAATAATCGCCTACAAAAAGAACCTCTTATGTCAAATAAGTTTACATTTTCTATTTTATGTATTTTTCTCTTTACAGTTGCTTGTCAAAAAAAAGATGCTTCTTTATTAACTGAAGACAAACAACCTATTCACAAAGATAAAATTGACACTATCAATTACGACCTTAAATATTCGACGGGAGCGTGCTTTGGGAAATGTCCCATCTATGATTTTTACTTAAAAGGAAATGAGGCGAAAATCTTTATGAAAAAGTTTTGTTCTCAGGACGGAGTTTTTTCGCAACAATTAGATTCAAAAACAATTACTCAGTTGCAATCTTACATTAAAGAATTAGACAATCAGGATATTCCTAGTCATTTCCCTTCTTATATTTCGGACTTGCCTAGCTATAAGTTAACAATAAACAATAATCGAAATTACATTGTTACTTCTTGGAAACAAGCCCCTAAAAAGTATCCTCAACTTGAGTCTATTAAAAAATTAATCTCCGAGGTTTATAAAAACAAAAATTGGGAAAAAATAAATTTTGAAGGTGTAAAGAAAAATGACTTAGCCCATCAAATAATTGTAAAAACCAACCAAGGCATAAACATATACGATTGGGTAATCGGTTATTCGAACTATGAAATGAACCCTATTAAACCCTTAACGAAAGATGCTTCGGTTTGGCTAATACAATATAATCCATTGGTGATAAATCCTAAAAAAATAAAATCTATACTCAATAATGACCCCGATATAAAATCAGCTGAATTTAACAGTATAGCTTCATTTGATAGGTAAGTGGTTGTGTCTTATTTGCTTGATATTACAAACAAGTAATTACTCTTCTTGGTTGGTGTTTTTTAAATAGACATTATTGTCGTTTAAAATATATACCATTGCCATTACAACTAATGCTAAAACTAAATCATTCATACAAAGATTTTTAATGCTCTCACTAACAAAATAGAGAACAATGGTTAGTAAAAATTGGTAGTTAAAAGTATTTGCTTAAGAAAGCACAGTTAAAAGGAAACGATTGAATTACACTTAAATAAAATTACAAAGTATGAATTGGGATGTACATAGCGTAAATTTAACAATATTGTTTTGATTTTAAAAGAAAACCCAAATAAAATTTCAAATAAAATATAATTCAAAAAAACATACAAAATTATTTCCTTATTCAGGTCAACTCTCCTGCTACATTAGAAATAAAAAATGATTTGAAGTCATCGATATTTGTAGTACTTCCCAAACCAAACATAAGTTTCGTAATAGCTGACTCTATAGTCATGTCACCACAACTAATAACTCCAATCTTTTCTAAGCCTACACTTGCTTCATACTTCCCATGTTTGACACTTCCCGCTAAACATTGAGTAGCATTAACCACAATTAGCCCTTCTTTTATTTTTTGTTCAATAGCATCAATAAACCAATCCGAAGTCATAGCATTCCCCGCTCCAAATGTCTCTAGAACAAGACCTTTAAGATTTGGAATGGCTAAAATAGCTTTGACTGATGATTCTAAAATACCTGGAAATATCTTTAAAATAGCCACCTCTCTACAAAATTTCGTTTCTATACTAAACGAGTTTATTGGAGAGTAAATAAGGTTGTTTTTCAAGGTTATATGAACTCCCGATTCTGCCAAACAATTAAAATTAGGAGACATAAAAGCGTCGAATTGTTCTGCTGAAAACTTTGTCGTTCTATTCGCTCGGTATAATTTATACTCAAAATAAATACATACCTCTTGAACCAATGGATAATTATCTTTTTTTAAAGTAGCAATATAAATCGAGGTGATTAAGTTCTCTTTGGCATCTGTTCGCAAATCGCCAATAGGTAGTTGCGAACCCGTAAAAATAACAGGCTTTTTCAACCCTTTGAGCATAAAACTAATCGCTGAAGCGCTAAAAGACATTGTATCCGTTCCGTGCAAAATAACAAACCCATCATATTCACTATAATTGTCTCGAATAATTTGAGCCATATAAATCCAATCGTCGGGTTCTATATCAGACGAATCAACTAATTTTTGAAAACTAATCGTTTTAATTTCACAATCTAACTGACGTATTTCTGGCAACCGCTTATATATATTCTCAAAATTGAATGGTCTTAACGATTTGTTTTCATAATCTTTTACCATTCCGATTGTACCGCCTGTATAGATTATTAATATTTTTTTCATTTTCATAGATATTTCCGTTACTCAAATACAATAAGGGGTTCTTCTCCTTTTTATAAATAATAAAATCTTAGAAAAGGTAATATTGTTGCAACTCTTCTTAATATTTACTCAAATAATACTTTCTAATCTATTTTCACACGGTAAGTATCTGTGCTTTCATCTTCTTCATAATCAGCATTTGTTAAAGATTGATTTGAGTATTCAGTAAAAGAGCAGCATCCATTAGTCTTTGATTCAGCTCGAATAGAGAAATTAAATCGAGGTTCCCCTTTCAATAAAAACGCTATCGTACCTCCCCCATTCCAAAAAGCTACTTCAATTTTATTAGAGTCAGTAGAAAAGGCTTGCTTCTCATCATTATTTGAAGTATTAATTAATAATATATCGTTTTCTCTAAATGTGCCGTTTTCAATCAGGTTCTCACCTGTTTGGCTATCAATCAATTCAAAATAAATAGGTAATGGTGGCGTAAAACAATCAATATCTTCGCATTTATTACAACTCAATATAAAAATAGACAGTAACATTAGACAATAAAACAATTTGTTCATTAGTTCAGTTTATTTAGTAATTATAACATACGAATATAAATTACATTTAGTCTAAATAAAAATATATGAAAAACATTATATTTCTAAGCATTGCAATTTTAATAAGCTGTGTAGCTCAAACACAACAATCTGAGTATAACTTAAGCAAAGGCGAGATTGCAGATGGCTACGATGTGGTTTCTTATTTTGAAGGAGTACCAACGAAAGGAAAAAAAGAATTTACCGCTACATTAGATAAGGTAAAATTTAGGTTTTCAAGCCAAGAAAACTTGGATACTTTCTTAGAAAATCCAAATCAGTATATTCCTCAGTACGGTGGATATTGTGCTTATGCTGTCGCTGTTAATAATTCGAAAGTTTCGATAAACCCTAAAGCTTACGAAATCAGAGATGGGAAATTGTATTTGTTTTATAAAAATATTGCGGTGAATACGCTACAAAAATGGCAAGATGAATCTCCCGCAGCATTACAAAAGAAAGCTGACCAAAACTGGAAGTCACTAAAAAAGAAATAAAAAAATAGCCCAATAGAAATCAATCTATTGGGCTATTATATTTTCTAAGTAATTAGTATCTATTAATAGATTACATCATACCTCCCATTCCACCACCTGGCATTGCAGGCATAGCTGGAGCATCATCTTTAGGAATATCGTTAATCACACATTCAGTGATAAGAACCATACCTGAAATTGAAGCAGCATTTTCTAATGCAATTCTTGTTACTTTAGTTGGGTCAATAACACCTGCTTTTTTCAAATCCTCGAATTTGTCAGTTCTTGCATTATAACCAGTATCACCTCTAGAGTTTCTTACTCTTTGAAGAACGATAGAACCTTCAACACCTGCATTTTCAGCAATTGTTCTCAATGGAGCTTCTAATGCTTTCAATACGATTTGAATACCCGTTGTTTCATCTTCGTTAGAACCTTTCAAGTTATTGATAGAAGACATCGCACGAACTAAAGCCGTTCCACCTCCTGCAATAATACCTTCTTCTACAGCAGCACGTGTTGCATGAAGTGCATCATCAACTCTATCTTTTTTCTCTTTCATTTCTACCTCAGTAGCAGCACCTACATAAAGAACAGCAACACCACCTGACAATTTAGCCAAACGCTCTTGTAACTTCTCTCTATCGTAATCAGAAGTAGTTGTTTCAATCTGAGATTTGATTTGAGCAATTCTTGTATTAATTTGCTCTTCAGAACCAACACCATTAACGATAGTCGTGTTATCCTTATCTACAACAATTTTCTCACAAGAACCTAAATGCTCTAATTCAACATTCTCTAATTTGTACCCTTTTTCTTCACTGATTACAGTACCACCCGTCAAGATTGCAATATCTTCCAACATTGCTTTTCTTCTATCACCGAAACCAGGAGCTTTAACCGCACAGATTTTCAATTGAGCACGTAGTCTATTCACAACCAATACACCCAATGCTTGAGACTCGATATCTTCAGCAATGATTAATAAAGGACGTCCAGAACCAACTGCTTTTTCCAAAATAGGAAGAATATCTTGCATGTTAGATACCTTCTTATCATGGATTAGGATGTATGGGTTTTCATATTCCGTAGTCATGTTCTCAGTATTCGTTACGAAATAAGGAGATAAATATCCTCTATCGAATTGCATACCTAAAACTTCTTCAACTGTAGTATCCGTACCTTTTGCTTCCTCAACAGTAATAACACCGTCTTTAGAAACTCTTTTCATTGCCTCTGCAATCAAAGTTCCGATTTCATCATCATTATTAGCAGAAATAGAAGCAACTTGTTTGATTTTATCAAAGTCCTCTCCTACTTCTTCCGTATTTGATTTCAAGTTTTCGATAACTTTAGCAACTGCTTTATCGATACCTCTTTTCAAATCCATTGGGTTAGCACCTGCAACAACGTTTTTCATTCCTGCTGCAATCATTGATTGAGCCAAAACGGTAGCCGTAGTAGTACCATCACCAGCAATATCAGCAGTTTTAGAAGCTACTTCTTTTACTAATTGAGCACCCATATTTTGGATTGGGTCTTCCAATTCAATTTCTTTAGCTACAGAAACACCATCTTTAGTTACTGCTGGAGCACCGAAACTTTTTTGAATAACAACATTTCTACCTTTAGGTCCTAATGTTACTTTTACTGCATTTGCTAATGCATCAACACCCGCTTTCAAATTCTCGCGAGCTTCTGTATTGAAACTAATTTGTTTAGCCATTATTAATTTAATTTTTGATTATTTTAGACATTACAAAATGTCTTGATAGTTAATAGTTTGATATAATGAGATTAAGATTTGGTATTAAAGAATTACCAAAATGTCATCTTCTCTCATAATCAAATAATCTGCACCTTCATAAGACAATTCTTGTCCAGCATACTTACCGTACAATACTTTATCTCCTACAGAAACAGTCATTGCGTTACCATCTTTTCCAGGACCAACTGCTACTATTTCACCTTTTTGAGGTTTTTCTTTTGCAGTGTCAGGGATAATGATACCACCTTTGGTTTTCTCTTCTGCCGCAGCGGGCTTAACCACTACTCTATCGTTAATTGGTTTCATAAGTTTAGTTAGTTAAATTTATAGAAATTTTTGTAATTGTTAATTTTAAGTATATCCATAGCTTAATCAGTAACTGTGCCAACAGCATAAATACGCCATTTTGTACTTTGGAAGTGCAAAAATGGCATTTAAAATGGATAAACTATAATTCTAACAAGAAATTTTGTCAGTTATGACAGAGAAATGAATTTCCGACCTATTTATTGAACGAATGGTCAATAACGAATAAGAAGGTATTTAGTATAAAAAAAGCTATTTTCAACATCGAATTGCTTCTGTTTCAGCTATCGTCAAGCCAACAAAACTAGCAATTTCAGTTATAGGCATACCTTGTTTTCTTAATTTACAAACAACCTGATGAAGTTTTGCCTTCGCTTCTTTTTCTCTACATTTAGCCTCCTCCTCTCTAAGCCTAGCTTCTTCTTCTCTAAGTCTAGCTTCTTCCTCTCTAATTTTCGCACGTTTAGATTCTTCTTTTGCTAGTCTCAATTCGGCTTCTTGACGGGCAAATAAATCCTCCACCTCTTGCTCTACTTCTAGTTTTTGGCGTAGATTATTATCTATCAAAGGACGGGTAAGATACTCTGCTAAATCTTTAAATTCTTCAGGTACTTCTTTTAAATCTAATATATAGTTTTGGTCTGCGATCCAAGCTTGATTAAAGAGTGACATAAATTTCTCTATTCGACTCTGTCTTTTTTCGGGAAGTCGGCGTACTTGCAATACGATACACTTATGTGTTAGGTATTTTGTAAAATCGTCTTCTACTTCTAATACCTCTTTGGAATCAAAATTTTTTATTTGATTATCAACAATAACGGCCATTTCTGATATATCAGACAAATTATAACCTAATAAATAAATGGCTATGATGGGGTATATCTTTTGTATCTCTTTTCCATCTTCTTCTACCTTGTGGCTTTGGGCATAAGAATGGCTCAAGTACCTACGGAATCGTAATAAATTGGTTGGAAGTTTCGATTTTTGAAGCTCGATTAATACCGTTTCTACATTTCCATGTTCATCTTCTATCTGAGCTTTGAAGTCTAAACGGTACATCGTAAAGTTCCGAGCCTCATCATCTACGACCACCTCTTGTTGCGAAAGTTCTACTGCAAGTACCTTCTTTTCTAATAGTACCGATAATACTTTTCTAGCCAACCGCTCGTTGGACATCAAATATTTAAAAGCATGATCATATAATGGATTCGCAATTCGCATATCTCAAATATACATCTTTTGCATGAACTTGAAAAACGACAGAAATGTAATTTACCTTCTTAAATATCTAATCCTCATACTAAGTTCGGTTCATAATTTTCGATTAAGCTGACAACTTAGCCATAGAAGAACTTCTTTGTTGGAAATACACATACCCCCCTACCAATAAACCAGAATACACCAAATCGCCTAAAATAGTCCATTGCAAAAAAGGAAGTCCCGCAGCTAAACACGTCATAAGTCCATAACTATCATTAGAATACAATGAAAAAGGACTTAACCAAACGCCTATATTAGAAATAAGAAAAAAGATTCCCGAGGATAAAAGGCTTGTCAAAATCAATTTAGAAAAACTAAATTTTTTAAGTATAAAAATTCCTAAGAATCCAATAATTACCATAGCCGAAAGCGTAAATATAAAATCGCTACTCATCCAAACAAAGCTATCATAATATTCGGGATACCAAGATTTGTAAACAATATTATTTAAAAATAAATCGCTAATAAAAAGGGATAGCATTGGAATAATAAATACCCAATACTTTTTATCTAAAGTAGCAGCTGCAAAAAGTGTCATCCCTGTTATAGGAGCGAAGTTTGGTGGGTGTGGCAACAACCTACTGATTGCAGCCAACAAAACAACAATAAAAATGAATCCAGGAAAATTAGAATTACTCTTTGCTAACATTACAATAATTTTTAATTACAAAAATATACTTTTACTTTGAATAAATGGGCAATCAAAGCCTAAAATTCTTTGGGATTCAATAAAAACTGATTTATATTTCTTTGCTATCTCATAAGCTTTGTACTTTTGTACAATATTATACCACAAAAGTGTATGATTTAATAAAAACTTCAATCGAAAAATATATGAAAAATACTTTCTTCTTTATTGCTTTTCTTTTATGCTCCATTACAAACCTATCTGCACAAAGTGACAGATGGCAGCAAGCCATCACATACGACATGGACATAAAAATGGATGTAACGACACATCAATTTGAAGGAAAACAAAAAATAGTTTATACTAATAACTCGCCCGATACTTTAACTAAAGTTTTTTACCACCTTTATTTAAATGCTTTTCAACCAGGTAGTATGATGGATACGCGTTCTATTTCCATTTCTGACCCAGATAGAAGAGTACGCGATAGAATATCTAAATTAACACCCGAAGAATATGGTTTTACAAAAGTAAATTCATTAAAACAGAACGGTAAAAACACCAAATTCGAAATTGCAGAAACGATTCTTGAGGTAGAATTGGCAGAACCCATATTACCTGGTTCTAAAACAACCTTAGAGATGGAATTTCTTTCTCAAACACCGAAACAAATTCGTAGAAATGGTAGAGATAGCCACGAAGGTGTGGACTATTCTATGGCTCAATGGTATCCTAAGTTATGTGAATATGATTATCAAGGTTGGCACCCAAATCCTTATGTAGGAAGAGAGTTTTATGGCGTTTGGGGAGATTTTGATGTCAAAATTGAAATGCCTGCTTCTTATACAGTTGCCGCTACTGGCGTTTTACAAAACGCTAAAACTATCGGTCATGGCTATGAAGGTATTACAAAAAAACATCGCAAAAAGAAAAGATTAACTTGGCATTTTAGAGGCGAAAATATACATGATTTTGTTTGGGCTGCCGATGAGGACTATAAACATACAATCAAGAAAGCGGCTTGTGGTGTGGATATGCATTTTTTCTATATTCCTGGCGAAAAAACGAATGAAAATTGGGAGAATTTACCTGATGTAATGGATAAAGTTTTTGACTATATCAATGAAAACCATGGTGAATACCCATATCCTATTTATTCATTTATTCAAGGTGGAGACGGTGGAATGGAATACCCGATGGCAACCTTAATAACTGGAGAAAGAACTTTTTCAAGTTTGGTGGGTGTATCTATTCACGAATTATATCACTCTTGGTATCAAATGATTTTGGGGTCGAACGAGGCATTATATGCGTGGATGGATGAAGGTTTCACCTCTCACGGTTCTGCCAGATGTAATAATTACTTGAAGGAAAAAGGGTTTATGAAAGGAAAACCTACCGCCAACCCTGCGGCTAATTCCTACAAAGGCTACAAAAACTTGGTTACTTCTCAATTAGAAGAACCTCTTTCCACTCATGCCGACCATTTTAACACCAATTTTGCTTATGGAATGGCTGCTTATTCCAAAGGAGCTGTTTTCTTAGGTGCTATTGAACATATCATCGGTAAGACTGCTTTTGAAAAAGGTATGAAAAGATATTACAACGAATGGAAATTTAAACATCCTAATGTAAATGATTTTATTCGTGTGATGGAAAAAGAATCTGATTTAGAATTGGATTGGTTCAAAGAATATTTTGTTTATACAACCAAAACCATTGATTATGCTGTTAAAGAAGTAGTAGCAAAAAACAATAAAACTTCCATTACTTTGAGCAATGAGTCTAACTTTCCTATGCCTATTGATTTAGTAATAGAATTGAATGATGGCAGTACAAAAACGTTCAACATTCCGCTTCAAATCATGCGTGGCAATAAAAAGGCGATGAATCAAAAAGTATTAACGGACTGGCAATGGACAGACAAAGAATACAATACTGTTATTGATATAAACTTTGAGAACATAAAATCTGTTCACATTAATAAGTCGGAACTATTACCCGATTTGAACCCAGACAACAATTCTTTTGTTAAATAAGAATAAAATACTGAATTAAGCATAAATGAGCAAAAAAGGAAAAGTTTTAGTGGCAATGAGTGGCGGTATCGATAGTACGGTTACCGCAATGATGCTCCACGAAGAAGGTTATGAGGTCATAGGGATTACTATGAAAACTTGGGATTATGCCAATAGTGGTGGTAATAAAAAAGAAACAGGTTGTTGTAGCTTAGATTCTATAAACGATGCTCGTTCGGTCGCTGTGGATATGGGGTTTCATCACTTTATTGTTGACATTCGAGAGGAGTTTGGGGACTATGTAATTGATAATTTCGTAGGCGAATATATGGCGGGGCGAACGCCCAACCCTTGTGTGCTATGCAATACACATATCAAATGGTCTTCTATGCTTCGTCGTGCCGACCAATTAGATTGTGAGTTTATTGCCACAGGGCATTATGCTAAAATAAAAGAAGAAAACAATCGTAAATTCATCAGTAAAGCTGTTGATGAACGAAAAGACCAAAGTTACGTACTTTGGGGGCTTAATCAAGAATGTCTTTCCCGAACATTATTTCCATTAGGTCCATATACAAAACCTGAGGTTAGGAAAATGGCATTTGATAGAGGCTATGAAGATTTATCTAAAAAAGGAGAAAGTTTTGAAATTTGTTTTGTGCCTGATAATGATTATCGTGGTTTTCTAAAACGTAGAGTTGATGGATTGGAAGCCGAAGTAGCTGGTGGAAATTTCGTCAGTACAAGTGGTACTATTTTGGGACAACATAAAGGCTATCCGTTCTATACCATCGGGCAAAGAAAAGGTTTGGGAGTCGCATTTGGTGAACCCATGTACGTTACGCATATCAATCCTGACCAAAACGAAGTGACCTTAGGAAAAGTTGAAGAACTAATTAAAAATTCGATGTCTGTTCGGAAATTAAACATGCAAAAAATACCTAAAATAGAACAAACTATTGAAGCAAAATCTCAAATTAGATATAATCATCCAGGCTGTTTATCTGAGATTTCACAACCCGAAGATGACTTAATAAAAGTAAATTTCTTAGCAAATGTAAAAGGAGTTGCTCCCGGTCAATCCGCTGTTTTTTATGATGGAGACGATGTTCTTGGTGGTGGTATTATTTGGTAAATAATAAATTATGAAAATGGGAAATAAGCCTTTAGATTGGTCAACATTTATGTCCGTAGAAATGCGAACGGCTACAATTATCAAAGCGGAACCTTTTCCAGAAGCAAGGAATCCTTCTTATATTATTCATGCGGACTTTGGAGAATTAGGTATAAAAAAAACCTCTGCCCAAATCACTGATTTGTATAATTTGGAAGAACTTGTCGGCAAACAAATTGTGGGGGTTGTTAATTTTCCTAAAAAACAAATTGCTACCATTCAAAGCGAATTTTTAATATTAGGTGCTATTGGAGATGAAAAAGAAGTCACGCTTCTAGGTTTGGATAAATCGGTCAAAAATGGGCTGCGAGTTGGATAATTCACTATGAAACTAATTACTGATAGATTATCAATACGTTTATTAAGTTGGGATGATATTAAAGAATTAGCACCTCTTTATGATGCTGATTTTAAAAACTCAGGCTTTTTGTTCCAGTTCAGCCTAGACTCTGGAGAAGAAGTCGATTTCCAATCCTATCTAGCAGCAAAAATGACTGCAATCGAAGATAGTAAAAACTCGTATTGGGTTATACGCCAAAATAATAACTTTGTAGGCACTCTTTCTTGTGAATATAACGAAAACGGAAATATATATTTGGGTTTACAAATTTTCACTCCTTATCGAAATCAAGGTTTGGCTTATGAAGCTTTGTTTGGTATCATGACCTTGTATAAGTATAATTCTATCGAAAAAAGTGTCTATGCTACCGTTCTTTCTTCCAACCTAATTGCGGAACAATTATTACATAAATTAGCTTTTAGAAAAGTATTCTCAAAAGACGATATAAATACATTTATGTATTCGTTTTTGTAAACTTGCTTTTTGCTCATTGAACATAAAGTCGAGTAAAAGATTCAAGATTACTTAGTACATTTCGAAAAAAATGGAGTAAAAATGGAATAAAGTTTTAGTCTACAATTAATGTTTCATTGCTAATTCCATGCTCAAAAAAACATTAAAAAACGAACAATTTATTGTAATTTGCGTAGATATCAATAAATTGTAGCCAATTAAAAAAATGACCGACAGATTAAAAATAGATTATAATTCAGAAGTTCCAACTGATAAAGAAATTATTCAAATGTGGAATGATATCAAGATTACGGAATTAAAGGATTTAAACAAACATACATTAGAACTAAAAGATAAATTTCCTGAAACTCATTGTAATGGTGGAATTCAATTCCATAAATATCAAATTTCTGACAATTCTTGCTTTCAATGGTTCGCATCTCGAAATAGGTTGAGTGAAATATTTTTTGTTAAAAGGCTTTTCAATCGACCTGAATTAAAAAATTATAGACTTGATTTAAAAATTAAGACCGATAAACCAAAATGCAAAGAAAATCAATGGCATAGCGATATTTTTGATTTAACTGGAATTATTTCAAGAATGCTAAATCAAGGCGGTGCATATAGAAACTTAAAAGCAAAAGATGCGTGGGAATCTGCGCTTAATTTTGTGAATCAAGAGTTTGAAAATAGATTTGATGAAATTAATAGATATACATATCACCTTGAGGGTTCTGAATGGTTTTATGAAATTTTTTGGGATTATTCAACGCTACTATTTGATAAAAGGAAGAATCAGATTTTAATTATTGATATAACTGACATGGATTAAGTAATAACTGGCTACAACAATGTGTATAATTCATTACTAGTAATAGCCTATTTACGAAAATCCTCGCGGATTTTCTATTCGGCTTTTATTTGCTGATTTAGTGCCGAAATACGCAACGAAATTATACACAAACACGGTTCTATGCCATCCTTATGCGCCTTCCGATTTATTGAAATTATACCTTTATGGTTATAAAAATGGCTTGCGTTGTAACTTAAGGAGACTTATGTCCATTTTAGGGGGGGTAAAAGAACTAAAAAAGAAGCTAGAGAACCTTTTTTAGTCAAAAAAACAGACCCATTTTTAGCTAATTTTACAGCCTTAAGAATAGATTTCGGAAAACCAATCCCAATGTTAGTTTTAACTAAAGTAGCTT
>CALAJP010000127.1 GCA_937922815.1 uncultured Saprospiraceae bacterium | reverse complement strand
TTCATGTGATTTAATGAATGCTACTTTTGAGAATACAAATCTCGAAAAATGTGATTTTACTTCGGCTGTAAACTTCAACATTGACCCTAGACTAAATAAAGTTGGAAAGGCTAAATTTTCTAAAGGTAATTTGGAGGGATTATTGAATGTGTTTGGAATAAAACTGGCTTAAATGGCGTTAAAGAAGTGATCTTTAATTTTTAGTAGTTTGTCGAACAGATATTGTTAGATGAATTTTTGTGCTTATTTTGTAGAGATAACTTAATCCCCAATTTTTTAAACTACGAAACCAACACATAAATTAATTCTAAGAACTTTTGCTCTTAATTTTATTGTTTTGAACTGTTTTTGGATACTTATTGACTATCTACGAGGATATTGGGTGAGCTTTTCAGACCATTTAGATAATATTATTTGGATAACAATAGTAGTAGTTATTCAAACATTTTTTATGGTTAGAAAGCGTAAAAAGAATTTAGAGTAGCATACCTAAAAATAAAATATCCCGATGAAATGAGAATCATCGGGATATTTATATGCCTTAAAACCCAGATGGGTTCCATTGTGGTGGTTGAGGAATATTATGTTGGTGATGGAATTGATGATGATGTAGATTCATGAAAAAGAAAGAATCGTAATGCCTCCAACTAATGGGACTAATTGTCTGATAATTTATTTCTAAAGGAAGAGTAAGTTCATAAAAAGCTTTTTGGTCACTATTTGTTTTATAAGGTTTAAACTTAAATCGAGACGAGTTGTCTGATAGGAAATAGAGTTTAACATAGTTTTTTATTAGTGTATTGTATTTTTCTGATAGTTGGCTTAGAACGTCTCCTTGAATAGCATATCCGTTGGAATCGATAATAAGAGATATTAGAACAGTACCCTTTATATAAGGATTAGAGGTAAAACTTCTTTTGTTTAATTCCACAAAACTAGAGAAGCTGTTTCTAAGTGCTGTTTTTTTCAAAGCGTATTTATGGTGAGGGATTTGATGTACTATTTTCCCACTATTTTGATACGCTGAATAGGTAATTTTACCATTTCTAATTTTAGTTTGGAATTCTTTTTTAGAAATTTCATCATAAAAAACTATCTCCGCTTCTTTTTCTCCTTTGTATAACTTTGTTCCATCAGGGTTATTGATTTCTTCAAAAATAACATCATACCTATTCTCGGTATTAGTTAGAGTGGGTACTTTTTTGTAACTATATTTTTTTAATAAGGTACCTGTTTGAGAATAATGTTCAACTTTCTTTGGTTCATTTTCAATGAAAGATACTTTTTTTCTGATTTTTCCATTAGGAAAATACATCAAAAAATCTCCTGTTTTTATGTGGGGGAATAGTGATACATATTTTACTTGATAAATTTTTTGATTTCCCTTGTAATAATCGATTGTCCATAAAGAATCTACTAAATCGACTACTTTTGATGAATATTTTACATTTGTTGAATTATTAGTTTCTTCCCAATATTGATTAAACCAAATTGAACCCTCACTATAGGTTTTGTAATAATCTGCTATTTTAATTATTCTGTTGAGAATATCCTTAAAGTCTTTTTCATTTAAGGCTTTGTTTGCAAATAGCCCCTTTTGTGATAATTCTTTTTTGAGAATACTTTTAGATAATTCTCGATTGATTAGTTGTTTCATTATGGGAATAAACCCAAAATACTTGAACGTATTTCTTTTGAATGCACCTGTATTATTTACTTCAATCTCAACCCATCTGCTCTGATTTACCTCTTTAACTAAATAGCTTTCTATTATTTCAGCTTGGCTTGTCAATTGGTGAGCGGCTCCGCCAGTAAAATGATAGTGACGCACTAAAGTATTACCATTGTATGTGTTTAAGTATTTGACAATATTAGGTTTAGTATTCCGCATTCCACCAATATCGAAATCATCAATCACAATAAACGAATCTGTACCTATTTTAAAATAGTTAATATCTTCAAGCTTGATTTTGGTTTTATTAGCCTGCGGAATACTTTTGAAGAACACTTTATTATGTTTAAAATCAAGAAAACCACCTTTCTTCGTTCCATCTTTATATTCAACTACTCCAGGCAAGAAACCTTCTAATATTCTATTTTTACTAATGGTCTCAAAAGGGAGCGCAGCCAAGGGGTCGAAATATCCATCGAACGGTAATCCATTGATATCAAACCTGTGTCCTATCTCAGTTTGTGAAAAAGATTGCTGTACTGAAAATAGAAAAATCATCAGCACATAAGCAATTAAATTTGTTTTAGAAGTCATGGTATTTTTGTGTTTTAATGTTTCGATTTAGTTGGTGCAATAATCTTGCCTTTCGAATGTTTAGGATTTAGGTTTTGAAAAATATTATCTTTGAACAATGAAGAAAATTGTGCTTTCAAATTTGTTTTTAATAATGTTGAGCTGTGCTTTGTGGGATTCACAAATTGCAACTGAAAACACTATTGAGATACAGTCGAAAGTTGATTTGGGTAAGAAGCTATTTTTTGACTCTATTCTGTCTTCTGACAAAACGGTTTCTTGTGCTACTTGTCATCAACCTGAGTTCGCATTTGCAGATAATCAAGCATTTTCAAAAGGAGTGGATGATAGTTTAGGGTTGAGGAACACGCCTTCTGTTATGAATATGCTGAGTAGAGAGTTCTTTTTTCATGATGGACGAGCTGTTTCTTTGGAACAACAGGCGGTAATGCCTATCGAGGATTCTAAAGAAATGAATATGCCTATTGAAAAGGCTATCAAAAGAGTTCAAAAAGATAAAAATTATAGAGCACTATTTGATAGAATTTATAACCACATTCCGAATCAAGAAAATATTACCAATGCCTTAGCTGAATTTCAACGAAGCTTAGAAAGTGATGGCTCTGCTCCACATGACCAATGGTTAAATGGAGAAAACGATAATGCTTTAACAGATTCTCAAAAAAGAGGGAGAGAGATTTTTATAGCCGATGAATCCAGATGTTTTGAATGTCATTTTGGACCCGATTTTACTGGAGATGAGTTCAAGAATATTGGTTTATATGATGGCGTTAATTTGTTGGATAAGGGAAGGTTTGAAATTACCAAAGACTCTGCGGATATAGGAAAATTTAAAGTGCCAGGCTTAAGAAATATAGCCCTTACTGCTCCTTATATG
>CALAJP010000126.1 GCA_937922815.1 uncultured Saprospiraceae bacterium | reverse complement strand
TAAGGTAGAATCAGTTTGATTTTGAATACCAACTGCTAAACATAATACCCTATTAATTAGAATTTATGCTATGGAAAAGAAAGAATTGACACATAAGATAATTGGTTGTGCTATGAAAGTTCATTCTACCTTGGGGAATGGCTTTCAAGAGGTGATTTATCAAAGAGCTTTGGCGATTGAAATGAAAAACCAAGGGCTTTCTTTCCTTAGAGAAATGGAAATGGGCATATTGTATGAAGAAAATCATATCGGAAAAAGGAGAGTGGACTTTTTTGTGGAAGGCCAAATTATGCTTGAACTAAAAGCTGTTATTAAACTTGAAGATGTCCACCTTGCTCAAGCTATGAATTATTGCGAAGCTTATAATCTACCTATTGGTTTATTGATTAATTTTGGTTCAAGAAGTTTGCAATTTAAACGTGTTTATAATGTGAACCACCCAGATAATCGTAAGTACTAAGATTCGTAGGATTTGAGGATGATATGATTAGAAAAGTGTGCTAAATCATAAAATCTTTCCATCCTATAAATCCTAGTCCAGAGCACGTATAATTTGAACATCTAAATCTTCTTCGTTATCCCAGCCAGTAGCCAATCCGCCAATAGGTCACGGTTACTAGCATGGATAATGCGTTTTTGGTCATTCGAATTCTGGATATTACCCAATTCGATATAGACGGAATTCGGTTTTGATTCTCGTAACATATGGAGGTCACGACCACTTACTTTACCGTTGTATCCTCTGTTGGGTTGCACTATTTTGTAACCATTTCCGAAGGCATTATATAAATTTTTTGCCAAGGTTTTACCCGTTGTACTTCCCGGGAAATAATAGAAAAAAGCGTCTGTTTTTTGAGATTTCGAACGAGAGTCGATATGAATACAAACCATTGTTTGCTCATTGAGTCCTAGTTTTTTATTTCTATCGTATAGTTTATTAATAGACTGCGAACGTTGGTAGAGGCGATAGCGTTGATTAGCAGGCATTCTTGCCGTTCCCCAAGTATATTCATCTTTATCACAATCCAAATATTTGTCATCTCGGATACCATCATTGGGGTCACGGGTCATCACGTAGGCAATTCCTCCTCTTTCAATAATTTTTTTAGCCAACCGTAAAGACACATCATAAGCATATTCATCTTCACAAAGGGTATGCCGTCCCGATTTCCCTATTGCACCTGGGTCAGGCCCACCATGTCCACTAACGATGTAATATATTTTATTTTTTAAAGACTCATCTTTCTTGGGAGTGTAGGCATGTTTTTTACCAAAAATAGGAAAGTCCCGAGGTTCTGTACTGATAGGTTCTTTGTTTTTCACAAATTTGGTTACAACTTGTGGAGCCTCTTTATTTTCTTCTTCTTTAATCTCTTTTTCTTTCTTTTTAGAAGGAGATATTTTTCTTGGCAAATCATAGGCATAGTGTTCCAATTTTGCCCTCCCCAACTCGACAGATTCAGGCATTTGACAAGACAGATATTTCAATGGCACCCATAATATTCGAGATTCAACGATGCTCTTTTTGCGAAGCTTTTTGTTTTGTAAAGTTTCATTGTATTTTTTGATGGCAAGTGCTTCTTTCCAACTTTCAATTCCCGTTGTACTACGAATAGAAGTATTATTGTATCTATAAATGACAACAGGAAGATAATATTTTTTCCGAGTCGATAATCGGTCATCAGCATTCATATCATTCAAATCCAAAAAGAAATCAAAATGGCAACTCGCCCCATCTAATTGATATCTTTTGAGTAATTTTTGAATGTTTTCACCTCTAACAGGTTGCACTCTATGCAGATAGGGTTCGTCTGCAAGAACGGTGAAAGAGAAAAGGAGTAATAAAACTACACCCAATGATTTTATAAAAAAGTCAGTTTTAATATTTGTAAGTATTGTCATTTATAATTAACAAAAGAAAATGAACGAATGATTTTGAAATTAAAACGGAAATTGGGATTCTACAATTGTTCTATGTCAGCAATCAATTTTTTGAGCCTTGTTTTCATGTTGTGAGAACCTGTCAATATGGAACGGACTTTACCATTTTTATCCATCACCATGTGAGTGGGATAACCAATAATTCCCATTTGATTTACAAAATCTTTTGCATCGGCTAAAATATGATAATCAAATGATTGTTTGGTAATAAAATTTTGAACTTTTGCTTTTTTATCAAAAGTAGGAGCCAAAAACACCACATTTGGATGTTCGCTGACTAATTCATTAAGCTGTGGTATTTCTTCTCGGCAAGGGCCACAGTTGGTAAACCAAAAATTAAAAACTACAATTTTATTTTGAAGGTTTTCTTTATCAAATGCTTGACCTTCAATATTCGTTAAACTAAAATTGGGGACTTCCATTTCAAAAAAATCATTCTTTTTTTCAACAACTGTTTCTACTTCTTCACTTTTATTAGATTGAAAAGGAGGATAAATAACATACATTTCTAGTAATTCACCATCAGCATTAAAAACAGGGTCTAAAATATGATCAGGAACAGCTGTTAATTCGATAAAGTCGGAAAACGTAATTTCTCGACCTTGACTATCTTTGAAAGTTGTTTTTTTAGGGTCGAGGCTCACTTGTTTCTCCTGAGCATTTATATTTCCCAAACAGAAAGAAAGAATAAAGCAAGTAAGAAATGAAATGAAAGTTCTATATTTATGATTCATGTTGTATTTAATGTTCTTGAAGAAACAAAGGTATTCATTTTTTTTACGATAAAATAAAGGTAAAGGGTTATGTCTAATTCAAAAAAATCATTTTGGTATTCATTTTCTAAACTAAAATGCCCCAAATGCAAAGAAGGCGATTTGTTTCCAAGTGGTTCTTTCGAATTTAATAAACCTTTTGAAATGTACCATCATTGTACGAAATGTAACCACAATTTTCTACCAGAACCAGGATTTTATTACGGTGCTATGTTTATCTCCTATATTTTTATGGGTTTCTTCTGTCTAGGATTTACAGGAGGATTGGTTTACTTTTTCGATTTTTCGGTCAATGCAGCTTTTTTCTGGCTATTAGTAGTTTGTGCTATCTTTTTTGTACCGCTTTTTAGGTATTCACGAGCTTTATGGTTAGGTCTAAATACTGATTATTCGCAGGAAGCAGGTAATGAATAAAGTTCAAACGATAAATTTTATTAAAGAATAGCACTCTTTTCAAACCTTCATTCCGTAATTTTGTTCTTCAATAAAAAATACAAACAGAATATGGCAAGGATTGGTATTAATATGAAAGAAGGGGTAACCCAAAATGAGGAGAAAAAGGAGATTATTGTTGGAATCGATTTAGGTACTACAAATTCTTTGGTTGCGATAATAGAAGAGGGGAAAGCCAAAGCCATAAAAGGCAAGGACGGAAAACATACCCTTGTACCTTCTATTGTTTATTTTAATGAACACGGCAATGCTATAGTAGGTGAAGATGCCAAAGAAAAAATGATTGAACATCCCGAGAATACGATATATTCGGTAAAACGTTTATTGGGACGTTCTTACGAAGATTTAAAAGAATTAGATGCTCATTTTTCATATCAAATTATTGATGATGAAAATAATGCTATGGTTAAAATTCGTGTGCAAGACAAATTTTATAGTCCTATCGAATTATCCGCCGAGATATTGAAATACCTCAAAGAAAGAATAGAAAGAGAATTAAAACAACCCATTTCAAAGGCTGTGATTACCGTTCCCGCTTATTTTGATGACAATCAACGCCAAGCCACCCGCCAAGCCGGCAAATTAGCGGGTTTAGATGTGTTAAGGATTTTGAATGAACCTACTGCGGCTTCATTAGCTTATGGAATTACAATTGATGAAAATGATGGTCAAAAAGTAGTCGTATATGATTTGGGCGGTGGAACATTTGACTGTTCTGTATTAGAAATTCAAGCTGGTGTTTTTGAAGTTCTATCGACCCATGGAGATACTTATTTAGGCGGAGATGATTTTGATAAAGCCATTTTAGAATATTGGATAAAAGAACATGATTTGAATAAAGAACAATTATTTGCTGACGACTCTTTTTTTCAAGCATTTCGATTAGTTGCCGAAAAAGCGAAAAAAGTATTATCTAGCCAAGATTTCTTCTCTGAAAAGTTTGCAGGTGCAGAGATGACCCTTTCGAGATCAGACTTCAATAAAGTTATTGATTCTTTAGTTTCCAAAACTATTGACAGTTGTGAACAGGCAATGAAAGATGCAGGTTTAGAAAAAGTAGATATTGATCATGTCATTTTAGTCGGAGGTTCGACACGAGTACCATTGGTAAAAGAAAGAGTAAGTGAATATTTTGAAAAACCCGTAAATGATTCTTTGAACCCAGACGAAGTAGTCGCTTTGGGAGCTGCTATTCAAGCCGATGTATTGGCCGGAAATAATAAAGATGTATTATTACTAGATATTACACCACTTTCTTTAGGCATTGAAACGGTTGGTGGTTTGATGGATGTTATTTTACCCCGAAACTCAAAAGTCCCTGCACGAGTTGGTAGACAATATACCACTTCTGTTGACGGACAAACTAAATTAAAGGTCAGTGTTTTTCAAGGTGAAAGAGAATTAGTTACGGACAACAGAGCTTTAGGAGAATTTGTATTAGATAATATACCTCCTATGCCTGCTGGTTTACCCAAAATTGAAGTTCATTTCATTATTGATGCTGATGGCGTACTAAAAGTAAACGCTAAAGAATTGCGTTCGGGAGTAGAACAAGCCATTACCATCCATTCTCAATATAGTATTTCTGAAGAAGAAATGGCAAAAATGCTTATCGATTCTATTCAAAATGCGGAACAGGATATAAAAGTTAAAGCATTAATGGAAGCAAGAAATGAGGCCAACTATATTGTAAGAGCTTCTAAAAAATTCCTTAATCAACATAAAAATATTTTATCAAAAGAGGAGTACCATCAAACAACTACATTGGTAAAAGAACTAGAAGAAATAGTATCTTCTGAGGACAAAGATTCCATTAACACCATGATTGAAAAGTTAAATGATTATACACAGCCCTTGGCTCATCGAGCTATGGATTCTGTAGTTTCTGCATCTATGCAAGGGAAAAAAATTGATGAATAGTAAATATTTTATATCATCATCAATAGGAATAACAATCCCCATCTATTTTGTAAATAGATGGGGATTAAATTAACATAGAACCATTATCTTAGAGTAGAATTAATCTACATTATCATGCAAAAATGAATTGTTTGAATATGCGTCAAATTCATTTTGTTCGTTTATTGTATGTCTTGAAAATTCAGTTTCATCATCTTTCAAATCATCTAAATGAACCTTCTTTCTTTTGTATGCTGGTTCGTCTTCGATAGATTTTAAATCTTTTTGAATATTGTTAGGTTTTGCTGCTTTTGCTCTACGAGCATTCATTCTTTTCATACGCTCCATTTTCAAACGGTTTCGTTCCTCTTCAAATGGGTCATAGTCATTGTGTTGAGGCTCTCGGTTCGTATGCTTCATATTCAAAATTTCTTTTCTTGAATATTTTCTAGATGCAGGAGCCTCCAATTCGATACTCATTGGCTCGGCATCACTACCTAATGCATACAACGCATTACTCTCATCTCTTTCGTCTAAATTAACCACTTTTGGTTTTTCTTGATTGATCGTCAAACGCTGTTGTTCAGCCTTTTTTTGAAACCCCGTCGCAATAACGGTAACTCTCAATGCATCACCTAAAGATTCATCATAACAGTTTCCCCAAATCAAATCGGTTCCTTCACCTGCTTCTTCTTGAACGAAATCATTTATGGCACTAATTTCGTCCATAGTTGCTTCTTTAGAACCCGAAGTAATATTAACCAATACACATTGAGCACCACGAATATTATTATCTTCTAATAACGGAGAATGTAAAGCAGCGTCAATAGCAGCCATTGCTCTTCCCTCTCCATCAGCTACGCCATTTCCAAGGATTGCGACTCCACTATCTCTCATAACGAAGTTTACATCTTCAAAATCCACGTTAATATAGCCTGGTACGGTAATAATTTCAGCAATAGCTTTTGCCGCCGTCGCTAATATATTATCTGCTTTTCCGAATGCCTCAGAGATTTTCAAATCTCCATGCATCTCTCTTAATTTATCATTAGAAACGACAACGATAGTGTCTACGTGTTTTTTTAACTCTTCCAAGCCTGCAATTCCTAATTCTTTTCTTCTTCTACCTTCGAATTGAAAAGGAACGGTAACAATACCGATAGTAAGAATATCTTTTTCTCTAGCGGCCTGAGCAATTACAGGTGCTGCACCTGTTCCTGTTCCACCTCCCATACCAGCAGTAATGAACAACATTTTGGTCTCGTCTCCTAAAAATTCGTTTATAGCATCCGTAGATTCTAAACAAGCTTGTTTTCCAACTTGAGGTTTTGAACCTGCTCCTCTCCCTTCGGTCAAAGTTGGACCTAAATGAATTTTTGTAGGTACGGGGCTTACTTCCAATGCTTGAGCATCAGTATTTGAAATTCCGAATTCAACGCCTACAATTCCGTCTTTATACATGAAAGAAACAGCATTAGAACCACCTCCTCCTACACCTAAAACTTTAATTATAGAGGGTTCATTTTTGGGTATATCGAAAATCATAATTTGATTGTTTTTAATTTTAAAAATTTAAATCGAGAAGACTTTTATTTAAAGTCAGACTCTAGTGGTTCGTTAAAAAACTCTTTCGCACCATTGAAGAGTTTCTGCATAAAAGATTGACTATCCGTAGATGGGTTATCTTCATCAGTTCGTTGGCTATGAGCGTTATCTGATTTATCGGAAGTGTCATTATTAACAACACCTTCTTTTAATGCAAATTTCTCAAACCTTTCTTCACTTTCAATTCCAAGAATCAACAAACCTAAAGCTGTTGACATTTTAGGTGAAGTCATTTCTTCATTATAACCATGAGCTAACCTATCTGATGGGATTCCAAGACGGCAATTCATTCCCGTCATATATTCTACAGATTTAATAATTTGATCTAATAGTGCTCCACCACCAGTCAAAACGACTCCTCCAATCAAATCTATTGGGTCAAAACCCGCATTTTCTATTTCGTAACTTAAATATTCAAGTATTTCTTCGACTCTAGCTTCAATGATTTTTGCTAAATTAATTTTTGAAATTTGCTTTGGTTCTCTACCAACCAAGCCATCAATCAAAATAATTCTATCTTCCAATACTTCTTCTGCCAATGCACAGCCCTGTTTTACTTTAAGTTTTTCTGCATCTTTAATCATTATTTTGCAGCCGTCCTTAATGTCTTTTGTAATAACATGTCCCCCTAAAGGAATAACTGCAGTATGTCTAATGATTCCTTCGTAAAAGATAGTAACATCAGTTGTGCCTCCTCCTATATCAACCAAAACTACACCTGCTTCTTTTTCTTGCTCACTTAATACAGCAGCGGCAGAAGCAATAGGTTCAAGCGTAATATTTTTTATATTTAAACCTGCTTTAGATACACATCTAGTAATATTATTAGAAGCTGTTTGTTGTCCTGTAATAATATGGAAATTAGCTTCCATTCTTACTCCTGACATCCCGATAGGGTCACCTATCACAGTCTCATTATCTACAGTGTATTCTTGAGGAATTACATGTAAGATTTTATCACCAGGAGGCAATACTAGTTTATGCATATCATTAATCAATGCATCAATATCAGACTGAGAAATTTCACTTAATGTATTATTTCTCGTTAATACTCCTCTATGTTGAAGACTACGGATGTGTTGTCCAGCTATTCCCACATATACATCAGTGATGGGTTCATCGATGTGTTTTTGTGCAATTGCAACGGCTTCACTGATAGATTTAACTACTCTATCAATATTAATCACAACTCCTCTTGAGACACCATCACTCTCTACCTTTCCCACTCCTTTAATCTCAATCTTGTTATTGTGATCTTTATAGCCTGCCATTGCCACTACCTTTGTAGTTCCAATGTCTATGGCTACAACCATCTTTTTTTGTTGATTAAATTGTTGCATGTCTTAAAATATTTTGGTTCTGTTAATTGTAAGTTTGTTTAGTAAATTATTTGTTTTCGTGTTAATCTTTTTTACAAACCGCCTGTCCTTTGAAGGAGACATCTATAAGACTATAGTGTTGCCAACCTTTGCGAGAAAAAACTTCTTTGTAAATTTTTTTTATTTTATGAAACTTAATATCTAAATCTTCTGAACTACCCAATAAAATGGTATGTTTTCCTAATTTAGGTACTAATTCGTATTGTCCTTCTTGGTTTATATTAATTTGTTCAATTAATGGATTATAGAAATCATCATTTGTGATTTTTTCGACCACATAAAACAATTCCTTTAACTTCTCTCCTCTTAACCCGTCTTCATTTCTACTATATTTGGGTACGTTCCCTGTAACCACCAAGACTCTAGGAGTTGCATGGTTAGATAGCGGAATATGTTTTGCCTCTTTATTCAAATAATAATTATCTCCATTTTCTGCCATTATTCTTACCAATGGTTTTTCTTGAGCAATCGAGATATGCAAATTCTGTTGTGCATCAAAATATACTTCAGCATCAGAAACGAAAGGCACTTTTTCTATAATACTTTCAATTTCCATCACCTCTATTTTACTAATAACAACGGTATTAATATCATGTGGGTATTGATTTACGATAGCTGATAAAACATCTTTTTTAGTTACCAACAACTGATTCTCTTCTGTTGGAATAATTTCTACTCGTACATTAGAAACTGTTTTATTAGAACTACTCCCCATAGCAGAAACCAAAACCATGCATAAGCATAGAACACCTAGCCCCCAAAGAGCGTATCTAAAAGGCTTTTTTAATCTATATTTTATATTTTTAGTTTCTTTATTCATTTATTTTTCTAAAGTATCTGCTATTTTATCAATCAAAGTATCTATGTTTCCTGCTCCTAATGTCAATATTACTTCGTAATTATATTTCTTTATTTCATCCAACACATTTTCCAATGCTACTGGCTTTATTTTATTATTTTTAGTCATTTTATCAATAATGATTTGACTAGTTATTCCGTCAAAAGGTAGCTCTCTCGCAGGGTAAATATCAACCAGAATTAATTGTTCCATATCATCTAACACCTCAGCAAATTCAGTGGCAAAATCTTTAGTCCTAGAGAACAAATGAGGCTGAAAAACCACTAATTTTTTTCTATTAGGATATAATTCATTGACAGTTTGCCAAGCAGCCTTTATTTCAGTTGGGTGATGTGCATAATCATCTATATAAATTTTGTTTTCTACTTCTTTTATAATTTCGAACCGTCTTTTAATTCCTTTGAATTCGGACAATCCTTTTTTCAAATCTTCTGCATTAACACCTTCTAACATCGATAAATAAATCGCATTAATAGCGTTCAATACATTATGTTTTCCGACAAAATGAGTTTTAAAATTCTTCACTTCTAACTCATTGGCATAAAAATCGAAAACAAATGTGCCATTTTCTACCCTTACATTTTTTGCTTGTATGTCTCCTTCTTCTATTCCAAAAGTTAAAATATTAATGTCTTTTCTATTAAAAATTTCAAGTTTTCTGGCTTCAAAAGGAATTAATAAAGTCCCTCCTGTTTCTATCTTATTGATAAACGCTCCAAATCCTTCCGCAAGCATTAATTTTCTATCTCCATAGATATCTAAATGGTCTGCATCGACAGAAAGAATAGAAGCGGCATTTGGTTTAAGATGCAAAAACGACTTATCATATTCGTCTGCTTCTACGACTAAAACATTTGATTCACCATGCTTAAAATTACTTCCCCAGTCAGATACGATACCGCCTAAAATTGCTGAAATATCTTTATTTCCGGCTATTAGTAAATGGCTGAGCAAAGTTGATGTTGAAGTTTTGCCATGAGTACCTGCGATAGCATAAGTTTTTTTCTCTTTACTTATCTTACCTAACGCTTCGGCTCTCTTTAAAACAGGTATGGATGTGCAGTTTTTAAAATGAGTCAATTGAAGTTGACCATCTGGTATGGCTGGGGTGTAAATCACCAAATCAATTAGATTTGGAATTAACTCAATATTTTCGTCAAAGATAATTTTAATATTCTCTTTTTCAAGCTGATTGGTCAATTTTGTTTGAGTTTTATCGTAACCCATCACATCAATACCTCTATTCTTCAAATACCTAGCAATTGCACTCATTCCAATTCCTCCAATTCCAATCATAAAAACAGATTGAATACCTGAAAAGAAATCTTCATTTTTATCAATAGTTACTCCAGAAGCTTCCAAAATCACATCGGCGATTTGGTCAGCAGCAGCATAACTTGCCATTCTTGTTATATTAGCAGCTAACTTTTTAGCTTCCTTTTTATTTTCAATTAATTCGATTGCTTTTACCACTAAATTAGTTTTAGCATCAACATCTGTTACTATCAAAGCGGCATCATTATTCACCAACGCCATTGCATTATGAGTTTGGTGGTCTTCAGCAACATTTGGAGAAGGTACTAAAATACTGGGCTTGCCCAATACACACAATTCAGAAATAGTTAACGCTCCTGCTCTAGCAATCACAATATCCGATGCTACATATGCTGCCGACATATTTTCAATAAAGGCAGTAATAGTCACATTATCTAATTGAGCAACTTCACAATTTTTATATTCATTCAAGTAATACGCTCCGCATTGCCACAACCATTGAATATTCTCATTCTTTTTGATGAGTTCTAAAGCATTTTTCATCGCCTCATTCAATGTTCTAGCACCACCACTTCCTCCCATCAGGAGTACTAATGGCTTATGAGTATCGAATTTCAATATTTCTAAACCTTCTTTTTTAGAAATATTAATATTACAAATACTTTCACGAACAGGATTACCTGTTTTAATTATTTTGGATTTTGGGAAAAACTTCTCCATGCCATCATAGGCGACACAGATTTTTTGGGTTTCTTTTGCTAAAAGTTTGTTAGTCAAACCCGCAAAAGAATTTTGCTCTTGGAGAAAAATAGGAACGTTTTTACGAACAGAAGCCTTTAGCATAGGTCCACTAGCATAACCTCCAACTCCGATAGCAAAATCAGGTTTAAAACTCGTTACTATTTTTTTAGCCTTCAACATACTACGCCCCAAACTAAGCAATGTTTCAATGTTATGAATTATTCCTTTAAAATTTATTTTCCTACTAAAACCTCGAATAGGTAAACCTATTATTTTATAACCTGCTTTAGGTACTTTTGTCATCTCCATCTTGCCTTCTGCCCCTACGAACAAAAACTCAATATCAGATACCTTTTTTTTCAATGCTTCAGCAATTGCTAATGCAGGAAAAATATGTCCTCCTGTACCTCCGCCAGAGATAATTACTTTTAACTTTTCTTGTGTGCTCCCCATTAATTTAGTTTTTCGATATAACGACTAACACTCAGAATAATACCGAATGACATACTCGTAAAAATTAATGAAGTTCCACCCATACTTACCATTGGCAACGTCAGTCCCGTAACAGGAACTAAATGTACCGAAACCGCCATATTTGTTAGTGCTTGTAATACTAAACTCACACTAAGTCCCATTGCTAACATAGCCCCAAATGCCTTTGGTGATTTTGTTACCAATGATACTGTCCTTAAAAACAAGCCTAAATAAATAGCAACTATCAAAAAAGCTCCTATTAAACCAAATTCCTCACAAATAATGCTATAAATAAAATCTGAATATGGTGACGGTAAAAAGTTTCTTTGAATGCTATTCCCTGGCCCTAACCCAAAAAAACCTCCTTTAGCAATGGCAATTTTGGATTGTTGAATTTGATATCCCCCATCCGAATTCATCACAAATTCTTGTATTCTCGAAATCCATGTTTCTTGACGGATAAAGTCTGGAAAAAATGCGGACAACAAAATCAAAAATGCGAAAGCTACCATTCCTCCTGCTAACAATAATAACAAAAACTTATAATGAACCCTTCCTATAAACATCATTATAAAACATGTTAAAAATAACAATAAGGCTGATGATAAATCAGCTGGTGCTATCAAACCACAGGTTAAAATGATAGGTACTATTATCGGAACAAATGCACTTTTAAAGTCTGAAATATATTCTTGTTTTGCAGAAATAGTTCTGGCTAAATAGATGATCAATGCTAGTTTTCCAAAATCAGAAGTCTGGAACGTTAAGTTAATAATAGGCAACGTTATCCATCTTCTCGCATCGTTTACTTCCGCACCAAAAAAGACGGTAAATATCAACAGCGGTATGCTCAACAGCCATAAAAACGGGGCTATTTTAGAAAATTTGAGATAATGAACTCTATATAAAACGATGGTAATTAATAAGCCTAAAAAAACAATAACTCCGTGTTTGAATAAGTAATACTCGGTATTTCCTCCTCTGTCTTTGTAAGCAATAGTACCCGTAGAACTATATACTGCTATCAAAGACACAGCCGTCAACAATATGATTATCAACCATATTAGTTTATCTCCTCCCAACCTTGCAGTAATACTTTTACTTAAAGTCATTTTGTAAGATTATTCAATGTTTCAGTTACCTATTATTGTAAATGATGGTTCGTTTTGGTTAACTGATTCCATCATTTGTATTCTATATTATTTTTTCACGTAGTCAATAAATTGATTTCCACGATCTTCATAATTTTTAAATAAATCAAAACTTGCACAAGCAGGCGATAGTAAAACTACGTCTCCTGATCTTGCAAATTCTTTTGCTTTTGTGATTGCTTCGTCCATTGATTTGGTTTCTACATATTTTTTATGCTTCCCAAAGCTTTGAATCAGTTTTTGGTTATCAATCCCCAAAAAAACACAAGCTTTCACTTTATTTATCACCAAAGTCTCTAATTCTTTATATTTATTGCCCTTATCCACTCCTCCTACAATCCAAACCACTGGTTTTTTCATGGCTTCCAATGCAAAATAAGTGGCTTCAACATTTGTAGCTTTAGAATCATTTATAAAATCTACCCCATTTATCGACTCAATAAATTGTAGTCTATGCGGTCGAGGCTTAAATGTTTCTAAACCTTTTTGAATAATATGTTTTTCAATTCCTAATAGTTCAGCAGCTTTTATGACACATTTCATATTAAATAAATTGTGTTTCCCTTTTAAGCTAGCGGTTTCAAAATTAAAACTTTCATATTCATCGTTTACAGAAACAGGAAGAAGTGTCGGCTTCAATTCTAACATTTTCATTCCTGAACTAATATTTTTATCATCTTGATTAAAAATAAAAGTGTCTTCTTTTTCTTGGTTGCGAATGATATTCAACTTAGCGTTGATGTAATTAGTCATTTCGTAATCATATCTTTCCAAATGGTCTGGAGTAATATTCAATACGATTGATACATAAGGTTTAAAATAATGGATATGGTCTAACTGAAAACTACTAAGCTCCAACACTACATATTTAGCAGAGTTTGAAACACACAGTTCAGCGAAACTATTCCCAATATTTCCACCAACTTGAACATCTAATTTGGCAGCTTTCATAATATGATATAACAAAGAAGTAGAAGTTGTTTTTCCGTTACTTCCCGTAATAGCAATTATTTTAGCTTTTGTATGGGGGTAAGCAAACTCTATTTCCGAAACAATAGAAATATCTTTTGCTTTTATTTTTTTTAATAATGGAATGTGGTTCGGAATACCAGGGCTTTTAACCACTAAATCGGCATTCAAAATTTGAGATTCCGTGTGTGTGTTTTCTTCATAAGTAATATTAAGTTTCTCTAATTGGTCTTTATATTCTATCGAAATTGGTCCCTTGTCGGAAACAAAAACGTCAAAATCAAGATGTTTTGCTAATTTAGCAGCTCCTACGCCGCTAATTCCAGCCCCTAATATTACAATTCTCATTAGTAGTTTTATCTAATTTTTAAAGTAAGTATCGTAACTATTGCCAAAAAAACGCCCACTATCCAAAACCGAGTTACAATTTTAGGCTCGGGTATTTCCATTTTTTGAAAATGGTGATGAATAGGCGACATTTTGAAAAGTCTACGACCTTCTCCATACTTTTTTCGGGTATATTTAAAATAATAAACTTGTAGTATTACAGACAATGTTTCGATTAAAAATACCCCACACAAGATTGGTATAAGGAGTTCTTTTCGAATAAGAATTGCCAAAGCAGCAATAATCCCTCCGAGTGTTAAACTGCCTGTATCACCCATAAAAACTTGTGCAGGGTATGCATTGTACCATAAAAAACCCACGCATGCACCCAAAAAGCATGCACAGAATATTACTAATTCACCCGTATGAGGGATGAACAGAATATCTAAATAATCTGCAGCAACTACATTTCCACTTACATAAGCTAAGATTAAAAGTGTAAAACCAATAATTCCACTTATGCCTGTTGCTAAACCATCTATTCCATCTGTCAAATTTGCTGCATTAGAAACACCTGTGATTATGAATATAATTGCAAATAAAAACACAACCCAAGCATATTTTTGAGCTGTATCATCATCTAAAAAGAACAAAAAATCTGCATAATCTAAAGAGTTGTCCTTCAGAAAAGGCATGTTTGTCATCGTAGATTTATAATAAGCTACTTTTTCTCCTTCTACTGTTTTGAAATCTTTCAACGATTCGGTATATCCTAGTTCTTTGGCTTCATTGGTATCCAATCTTATTGCGATATCGTCGCTTAATAACATGGTTACCCCTACTATAATTCCTAAGCCAATTTGACCTAAAACCTTGAATTTGCCTTTTAATCCCTCTTTATCTTTCTTGAATACTTTTATATAATCATCCAAAAAGCCAATACATGCTAACCAGAGTGTTGATACAATCATCAATAAGATATATACATTGTCTAATCGAGCAAATAACAAACAAGGAACTAAAATAGAAATAACAATTATGACACCGCCCATAGTTGGGGTGCCTTGTTTTGCCATTTGTCCTGCCAGACCCAAATCTCTTACCGTCTCTCCTATCTGCTGTTTTTGTAGATAATAAATAATGGATTGACCAAAATAAAAAGATATAAACAATGCCAACAATACGGCTGCACCTGCTCTAAATGTGATATATTGAAAAACTCCTGCACCAGAGTAGTTCAATTGTTCCAGATAGTCAAAAAGGTGATAGAGCATAAATATAGTAGTTCAATTTTTTTATAATATTGTTTTGAATTTCTTAGCGAAACTCATCACAAAGGTTTCTTTATTCCTGAATTTGGTTTAATGCTTTCGACAACTGAATTTTGTCATCAAAAACATGTTTTGTTTTCCCAATAACTTGATAAGATTCATGACCTTTGCCCGCTAACAAAATAATATCATTCTTATTAGAAAGCATAACTGCTGTTTTTATAGCCTGGTCTCTATCCACTATTGAGAGAACTTTGTGTACTGATTTTTCATCCACTCCTTCTTCCATATTTTTCAAAATAGTATTAGGGTCTTCGGTACGAGGGTTATCGGAAGTTAAGATTACTTTCTGGCTCCATTGCGTAGCAATTTTAGCCATAAGTGGTCTTTTCTTCTTGTCTCGGTCACCACCACATCCTACTATAGTGATTACCCGCTGTTGTTCTGTTTTAATCTCTAAAACCGTTTGTAAAACATTGAGCAATGCATCTGGTGTATGTGCATAATCAACGATTCCGATTCGATTATTAATAATTATAACATCAAACCTTCCTTTGGGCGGTCGCAAAGTGGAACAAGCCATTAGAGCTTCTTCATTATTTACCCCCAATTTGGTCGCAATCGCAAAAACACTCAAAATATTGTAAGCGTTAAATTGTCCCACCAAAGAAACCCAAACTGATATATCATTAATACTCAATTCCATTCCTTCGAAGGTATGCTCCAATATTTTTGCTTTGAAATCTGCTGGAGAACGAACACCAAAAGTGCTCTTCTTCGCCAGTGTATTCTGCATCATTACGCGTCCATTTTTGTCATCAATATTTGATAACACAAACGACGACTTTGGTAATATGTCAAAGAACTTTTTTTTCGCATTCAGATATTCCATAAATGTTTTATGGTAGTCCAAATGGTCATGAGAAATATTCGTAAACAATCCGCCTGCGAATACAATCCCTGCAATTCGATGTTGATGAATAGCATGAGAACTAACTTCCATAAAACAATATGAACAATTAGCATCTACTGCCATCTTTAACAATCGTTGAAGTGCAATTGGTCCTGGTGTGGTATGTGTTGCTTCTAACTTTTCGTCCCCAATAAGGTTTTCGATAGTGGATAATTTAGCCACTTTAAAACCTAAATTGGTAAACATGTCATAAAGCATAGAAACAACAGATGTCTTACCATTAGTCCCTGTAACTCCAATAACTTTAACGTCATCAGAAGGAGCCTCATAAAAATTAGACGCCAATAACGAAGCAATAGACCTTGTATCCTTGAATTGGATAAAAGCCACACTTTCATTCTTGACAAATGTCAAATCTTCACAAATAATAAGCGTTGCACCATTTGCAATAGCCTTTTCAATAAAATGATGTCCATCAGCTTCCAACCCCTTAATGGCAATGAAAGCCCAACCAGCTTTTACAGCTCTAGAATCAATGGTAAGACCTAAAACCTCACCTTTTTCATCATATTTGCTTTCACAGATTTCATTATCGAAACCTGTAACTAGTTGTTTGATCGACGTCAATGTTTTTTTGTTTTTCGTTTTGTTTTTCTGCGTCCATATTCTCTATCTTGACAGAAAACCTATATACAATTAATTCAGCCCAAATTGAGCGTAATTCGTTGTCTTCTTGCTTTGGTACCTGGTTTTATAGACTGACGGTAAACTTTGCCCGTCCCTCTTACAATAACCTTTAGTCCCATATTTTCAAGCACATGAATAGCATCTCGCAAGCCCATTCCTTTTACATTTGGAATAATATTACTTACTATATCTTGTCCTTTTAATAATAAAGTGTCTTGGCTAGATTTTAAATAAACCCAATCATCACTTTTGTATTCTTTTTCAATTTTGAAATCTAAAAACTCATTCAAACGCTCATAATCTTCTAATTTGCCTTTGCTATTAACTGGCAACTTATCGTTTTTGATAATTGGCTTTCGAAAATCAGCAACATTTTTTTTCAAATCTACATTTGTAGCATAACAATTATCAGCAATCTCTCTAAAAATAGGTCCTGCAACTTCTCCCCCATAAATCCCTAATTTCTTAGGGTCTGTTATGGTAACGATACAGCTATAAATGGGATTTTCAACGGGAAAAAACCCAACAAAAGTAGCTCTATGCTTTAATCGTTCTGCCTTTTTGGAATAATCCAATTGAGCAGTACCTGTTTTTGCTGCAAAGTCATATTTTTTAGTCATCAAAGCATTTGCTGTTCCGCTTTCGACTACTCCTGCCAATAATTTTTTAGCTTTTGCAATAGTTTCTTTAGATGCAATTTTTTTCTTGACTACGACAGGTTTGAACGATTGTACCCATTCTCCATCTTCTTGAATTTCTGAAACTAAGTATGGTTTCATCATTTTACCATCATTAGCAACGGTATTATAGAAATTCAACATTTGAAGTGGTGTAAATAAGGTTTCATATCCTATCGACATCCACGGAAGTGTCGTTCCGCTCCATTCATCTTTAACATCCAATGGATCTTTAATGTAAGGAACAGCCTCTCCTTCTATTTCAATATTTGTAGGCAAATCCAATCCAAATTGCTCCAAATAAGCGATAAATTTTGCATTTTTAGTTCTCCAACTGCTACTTCCAGGCTCACCAAAATGTTTTGATATGGTAGAAGCAATTCCTACGTTAGAAGAAATTTCAAATGCTTTTCTTAACGAAAGAGAATCATATAAAAAACTTTCTTTTCCACTATCTATCATTAATTGGTCATAAAACTCATGCTTTCCTTTGCCTATAAAAACTGGAGTATCTGTCGAATAACCTTCTTCAAAAAGAGCCATCACAGAAGCCAATTTAAAAACAGAACCAGGCTCGATACGCGTTCCAATGGCATAATTGTACTTTTCCCACAAATCGCCGTCTTTCTTAACACCCAAGTTAGCAATTGCTTTAATAGCTCCTGTTTTCACATCCATAACTATTGCTGATCCACTCTGAGCATTATGCTTAAGCATTCCTCTCATCAAAGCAGATTGAGCAGCATCTTGAATATTAACATCTAGCGTAGTTTTAACATCTTTGCCTTTATGCGGTTGAATATCTGCCAAATCAGAAACAGGCATATATTCCTTATTACTAACTCGCTGCACTAATCTTTTCCCCTCTTCACCGCTCAATACATCGTTAAAATAACCTTCCAAACCGACAGGTTTTGCATCTTTACGAACATAACCAACCGTTCGGTGTGCTAACATACCATAAGGTTTTCCTCTAATTGCTTTTTTCTCATAAATAAACCCACCTTTAAACTGTCCTCGCCTAAAAATTGGGAATGTTTTATATAATTCCAATTCTTCGTGAGTTACATTTCTTTTGATGAGTAAATACTTCTGACCTTTGTTTCTTTCACGGACAAGCATTTCTTTCATCCCCCCTACGGTATAACGATTATCGACATGTTCGACCAGTCGGTAAGCCAATGAATCCACATGCAAATCAAAGATTTCTTTTGTTAATCCAGCAGCATTCAAATCGAAACGTATATCATAATAAGGTAGTGAAGTTGCTAAAAAACTTCCATCACTTGCTAAAATATTACCTCTCTGAGCATCTATTTTTTCATATTTCAAATACAGGCTATCACTTTTGCTAACCCAATAATCTCCTTCTACAAAGGAAATCTTAACTACTTTTCCTAAAATCAAAAAGCCGTATATCAAAAAGAGTACTGTTACTCCATATACTCGATATAGTACCTCGTTTTTAATGTTCATTTAAAAAAAGTATATTTTTATTGAATTTATTAATCTTCTATCACAAAAACCTTATCATCAGAACGTTGAAGCCCTAATTCTTTAACCTGAGCAGCAATTTTAGACTGCTTAGTTTCATACATGATTTGTGACCGTAAAGACATATATTCAAATCTTAATTCGTTTACTTCGTTTGTTAACAAATGTATTTTTCGAATTTTACTCTCCGAATAATGTGCATTTGCTATATATATTAGTACTAAAAAAACCAAGAAAAACAAGTAGGTCAAATTAGCCAATACCCAATCTGTACCTGCTTGACCTAATGAGAAAAACTGTTTTATACTTGATTTTGTATCTACTGCCATTCTTTATTTATTTCTTCTCCGCTATTCTTAACTTTGCACTTCTTGCTCTTGAATTTATTTTAATTTCATTAGCATCCGCTTCAATAGGCTTTTTCGTTATTAATTTAAACGGTCTGTGAATCACTCCTTTTTCATCTCTAATCATTTCCCCTTTCACATTCCCTGTTTTCATAAATCTTTTCACCAGTCGATCTTCAATAGAATGATATGACATCACAACTAATTTCCCTCCTGGCTCTAAAACTTCTAGCGAATCTTTCAAAAAATCCTCCAAAGCTTTCATTTCATCATTCACCTCAATTCTTAATGCTTGATAAACCGTAGAAAAATATTTCGGTACTGCCCCAATTCTCATTTTATCTAGCAAATTATTTAGATGTTGAATTTCAGAAAAAGTTTGATTCTCTCTTCGTTCAACAATTGCTCTAGCCAAACTTTTCGAATTTCTCACTTCTCCAAAATCACTCAACAATCTAATCAATTCAGTTTCTGAGTATGTATTCAAAATAGTTGCTGCTGTCAATTCCGTAGCCTGATTCATTCTCATATCTAATGGCCCATCAAAACGAAAACTAAAACCACGTTCAGCTGTATCAAACTGATATGAAGAAACCCCCAAATCAGCCAAAATACCTGACACTTTCCCTACTTGTCTATACAACTTCATAAATCGTCTAAGATGCTGAAAATTACTATCTACAAAAACAAAATTTTCATTCTCAGGAATATTCTGTTTCGCATCTTCGTCTTGATCAAATCCGTACAACTTCCCCGTTGTTAGCCTTTCCAAGATAGCCCTAGAATGACCTCCCCCTCCAAATGTAACATCGACATAAATCGATTCGGGCTTAATATCCAATGCATCTAAGCAAGGTTCCAACATTACAGGTACGTGATACGTCATCTTATTAAATTCTATTATTGTTTCCCATCACATCCGCAGCTATATCCCAAATATCTTCCGGCCCTTCATTCATCTTTTCTTCATAAGTCTCAGGATCCCACAACTCAACTTTATCGTTATAAGCAAAAAGAATCATATTTGAAGATATGTTTGCATAGCCAAGGAATCGCTTTCCAATCAAAACTCTATCCGTACTATCCTTTTTAACCTCCTGTGCTCTATAAAAAAAACGAATAAACTTCTGATTTTTACGATCATAAGGATTCAACGCATTTACATCTTCAGTGATTTTATCCCAAACTTTTTTAGGATACAACATTAAATTATTTTCAAACCCTCGGTTAATTACGAAGCCTAATTCAGCATCCTCCCCCATTTGCGAAAGCAAATCGGATGGAATTCGGATTCTTCCTTTAGAATCCACCTTGACTTCATATTCTCCCAAAAGTTGGGTCATAAATTCTTTTTTAAATTATAGTAACCAAAGATATACCATAACGCCACTTTTTACCACTTTTTACCACTTTTTTTTTCAACATAATTCTGCTTTTGTCATAGACTCTTCATAAAATAATTCTTTTGCGTTTATATTAAAAGAAAAGTGTAATCAAATTAATTACATGTTAATAAAATACAAAGGAGAATGAATCAAAAATTACCACCTAACATAAAAATGAACTTTCCAAATTCTTTTATTATATTTATGGGCGTTTGAAATCAATAGAAACCAAATCATTATATAATCTATTTAACTTTAATAAATGAAAAAAAGGCTACTGAATACTTCTCTCTTCTTTGCATTATTAATACTTACTTCTTCTTTAATTGCACAAGATTATTCTCCGGCAAACGGGATTCATTTTAAAAATATTGGACCGACTGTTTTTGGCGGAAGAATAGTAGATTTAGACGTAAATCCCACTAAAAATGAGCAATTTTTAGCAGCAACTGCCTCTGGAGGGCTTTGGTTTAGCCCAAATATGGGGGCTAGCTTTGAACCTATCTTTGATAATCAATCCATTATGACTATTGGAGATATCGCTGCCAACTGGAAAACACAAACCATTTATTTGGGCTCAGGAGAAGTAAATAGCAGTCGTTCCTCATTGGCAGGAAATGGTGTTTACAAATCTACTGATTGGGGTAAAACATGGTCTTTTATAGGGCTAAAAAATACACAACATATTGGTAGAATAATCATTCACCCAAGCAGTCCCGAGACCGTTTGGGTTGCTTCATTAGGACAACTTTATGACCACAATAAAGAAAGAGGTATTTACAAGACCACAGACGGTGGTAAAACATGGAAACACACATTATTTATCAATGATTCCACAGGTATTGTTGATTTAACTATAGACCCTAAAAATCCTGACATTTTATTAGCTTCTGCTTGGGAAAGAACCCGTAAAGCATGGACTTTTAAAGGTAGTGGAAAATCATCTGCATTATATAAAAGTATAGATGGAGGTGATACTTGGAATAAATTAAACAGCACTAACAATGGCTTGCCAACAGGCACACATGTAGGAAGAATGGGCGTTGATATTCACCACTATAACAATCAAATAGTGTACTATATGGTGCATGACAACCAAGAAAAAATAGAGACAAAAGAAGATAAAAATAAACTTTCATTACTGAATCTAAAGAGCAAAACCACAAAAGAATTCCTTAATTACTCCGTAGATGAGATTAATGATTTTTTAGAATCGGTGGGCGTAAATAAGAAATTTTCAGCCGAGAAAATTATTCAAAAAGTAAAAAGCAACGAACTTTCTGTAACAGACATTTATACTAGTTTGATTGATGCGAATACCATATTAGTTAATGGAAAAGTAAAAGGATTAGAAGTCTATAAATCAATGGACGAAGGTAAGACTTGGGCTAAAACACATGATGGGTTAATAGAAAAAGTTTACAATACCTATGGATACTATTTTGGACAAATCAAAGTCAGCCCTATAAACCCTAATCGAGTAATCGTAGCTGGAGTTCCTTGTTTATTATCTGATGATGGTGGCAAAACCTTTTCTCCAATAAATGCTGACAATATGCATGTCGATCATCATGCTATCTGGATGAGTGATACCAATCAAGACCATATTATTATGGGTAATGATGGCGGTGTAAACTATTCATTTGATGCTGGTAAAAACTATTCTCGATGCACACATCCTCCTTTGGGGCAATTCTATTCTATTACACTAGATAACGAAACGCCTTTTAATGTCTATGGTGGATTGCAAGATAATGGCGTTTGGAAAGGAGCTTCTACTTATAAAGAATCTAACGCTTGGCAACAATACGGAGAATATCCTTATGAAAGAATTATGGGCGGTGACGGTATGCAAACTCAAGTTGATAATAGAAATAGCGATATTGTATATACTGGTTTTCAATTTGGATATTATTACAGGTTAAACTTAAATACCAACTCAACTACTTCTATCAGACCTTTTCCTGAATTGGGCAACCCTGCCTATCGATTCAACTGGCAAACTCCTATCTTATTGTCAGAATTCAATCAAGATGTAATATATATGGGGGCTCAAAAATTATTACGTTCTGTGAATCAAGGTGAAGATTGGGAAGAATTATCCAATGACCTTACGAATGGTGGCATTGCAGGAAATGTTCCTTTCGGAACCATTACATGCATTAACGAATCTCATTTTTCGTTTGGGAAACTTTATGTAGGTACTGATGATGGAAATATCTGGAGAAACGAAAATGGTGGTAGCAAATGGACAAAAATAAATAATGGATTACCAAAAAACCTTTGGGTTAGTAGTTTAAAATCTTCTACTCATACACCAAAAACTATTTATGCAACTTTGAATGGATATAGAAATGATGATACTAGCAAATATGCCTATAAATCTACTGATGATGGAAATACGTGGGTTGAAATAGGTAGTAATCTCCCGAATGAAGCCATTAACGTAATTACCGAAGATCCAATCCAATCCAATATTATTTATATCGGAACCGATCAAGGGTTATATATTTCTACAGATTCTGGAAAAAGTTTCTCGGCTTGGACTAGTGGTTTACCCGGTGTATCCATCCATGATATAAAAGTACATGCTAGAGATAAAAAAATTGTATTAGGAACACACGGACGTTCAATATACATAGCTGATGTGGCCCCTATTCATAAAATGGTTGATTTAGAATCTAATGAATCGGTAGCTTTTCTATCCGATTCTATTACTACTCGTGTCAATTCTCGTTGGGGTGAAAAAAATTATTTTGCCAAACAAAATCAACCCGATGTTGTCTGCTATATTTATAGCAATACTAAGAAAACAGAAAGCATGAAAATATTAGATTCTAATAATCAAATAGCATATTCTGAAAATATTCAATTACAAAAAGGCATCAATACCATTCCTATTCCTTGTCGTTATGATTCTGAAATGGTAAAAAAGAATAACTTAGATAAAGCTGATGATGGAAATTCTTATTTCAAAAAAGGAAATTATTCCATCAAAGTAGCCAATCAAACGTTGAAATTAGAATTAAAATAGGTCAATAGACTTTTTCAGCCGTTTTATTCAATACATACTTACTCCACTTTTTGTCGTAAGTATGTATTTTTTTTGTGGGTTCCTCATCCATATTTACAATGGTTTTTCCTTGATTGACCCATTCAAAAATACTTCCGTATAGATTTTGAACATTATCATAACCTAATTCTTTTAGCTGTTCGCCTATCTTTTCGGAACGATAACCTATCGAGCAATACACAACGATTTTTGCATCTTTATCTACCCCTGAAACTAAACTTGGATTAAAATTATCATACCCAATAAATTGTGCATTGGGAATATGGCTGGTCTTAAATTCTTCCCATTCTCGTGCATCTAACAAAACTACATCTTCCATTTTTTCTACTTCTTCCACGCCTACCAACGGAACCGTATATGACAAATAACCATCTACTACTTTATCAAATTTATCGTTCGCACATTTAGGTCTATCCATTGGTTTGTTTTCAGATTGACAATATATATTAATAGATAGCAAAAGTAAAAAAAGAGTACAAATACGCATTTTAAAAATATTTTTAGTTAGGAATTAGTTCTTATTTATTAACTAACATTGAGAAGATTTTGTTGTTTATGAATTGGTGTTTTGGCGAGTTGGGACTTTGGCGAGTTGGGACTTTGGCGAGTTGGGGCTTTGGCGAGTTGGGGCTTTGGCGTATTGGGGCTTTGGCGTATTGGGTAATTAGTACTTTAGTTATTTAGCTAATCAATATTTAATGAAACTATTTCCAGTTTCTCTGTTTTTGTGTACTTCTTTCTTGATTTTGACCACCTTGTAATTTAGTACTTTTCAACTTAACTACATATCCGATATTTTGACTATCTACTTGCTCTCCTTTATCACTTACCAGATGAAAACAATCTATAAACCAAGCTTTAATTAACGGTTATTTTGTCCCATTTTCTCAGAAACGCAATATCCATATCTGCTCCATGCCCTGGTGTATCAGGCACAGAAACTTGCCAGTTTTTAGTATAAGTCAAGCCTCCAATGACAGGGTTTTCGGCATGCATTAAACAACTATCCAAATCGAAATACTTGATATTATCCCAAACCATACAGAAATGAGCCAGTGCGGACATACCAACCCTCGTTTCCGAAAATCCACCTACTTGACAATAAACGCCTGCGGCCTGTGCAATAGAAGCTATTTTCATAGCATGACAAATTCCACCCGACTTACCAAGCTTAATATTAATTAAATTTACCGATTGTTCCGCTAAGTTTTTAAAGGCATCTTTATGACTAAAAATAGCTTCATCACCCATGATTGGGATAGGACTCTCCTGATTCAATCGTCTTAAGTCAATAATATTTTCAGCAAAAATAGGGGCTTCGCAATGCTCAATATTCATTTCTTTCATGCCATTCAAAGCCCTTTTCGCCTCTAAATAATTCCAACCTTGGTTCGCATCTATACGCAATGGGATATCCATTCCAATAGCATTTCGAATAGACTGTATTCTTTTTACATCTTTGCTGGAAGGTCTATCTCCTAACTTTACTTTTAGGACAGGAAAACCATCTGCAACGAATTTTTTAGCTTTTTCTACCATTTTCGATTCTTCTAACAAAGAAACTGTCATATCGGTATATATATCATCTCTTAAATGGCCGTTGAGGTAAGCATATAGAGGTAAGTTTACCGATTTCGCATTCAAATCATACAGTGCCATATCAAAAGCACATTTAACGGAGGCGTTTCCTGCTAAAGATTTATCTATTATTCCCATCAATAAATGAATTTGACGAGCATCTTTACCAATTAATAAATTTGCTAAGTCTTGTGCTGCAGCTACTGTTCCTGCTTGTGTTTCTCCATGAATAGTTCTAAAAGGACAACACTCTCCTATTCCATAAATATCATCAACATAAATTTTAATAAATGTATTACTAGCGTGATATAGAGGGCCTTTCGAGATTACAAAAGGTTCGTGTAACGGAATTTGTAAAGGAATAATTTCAATCTCTCTAATGATAAGTTGCGACATAATTCTTATATATTTTACTAACTAAAAGTAAGTATAATATCACTCATTATGAAAACTTTATATTAAAAAACAGAATACATATCTATAAAAGTTAGCTCAATCCACAAAAAGCATTGTAAATTGTACACTTATTCACATTTTTAAATCCCCCCATTTTAACCCCAAAAGTTAGATTAAATAAACTTGCTTACCGCCTAAAAAAGGCATATACTTGTAAACATACATAACCGATATGTTTATATCTTATTGGTTCTTCCCCCCTTTTATAAAACTTAAAATTTATTTTTTTGATTAAGAATATTTCTTTAATTCGCGATTAAAGAATACATCTATATTTTATGTAATCCCATTAATTATACATTGATTTAATTTTATAACCTTTTACTTTATAAATACTATGAAAACGTATAATTACATCCTTTTATTAATTTTAAGTGTATTCATCTATTCATGTGATACAGATGAAATTGTTGAAATTGTCGAAGACCCTGACACATCAATACCCAATCAGTCTAATGCTAACGGAAATGCCGACAGACTGAATGAAACCATCATTTTCACAGATACTTCTGCATATTTATCTTCTCTACTTAAAGTCGAAGAGAATCAGATTATTTTAAAAAATGACAATTCTATCGAATTGGATGATAAAGTTTTTTTAGCAGGAAGTATTCTACGACAAGCACCATCTGGTTTTCTTAGAAAAATAACAGAAATTGATTACGATGGCGACAGAATAGTTATAAGTACCGAACAAGCATACGTAAATGACATAATTGCTAATATTGACGAAGAGGTTTTTAATGATTTTACTCAATATAACGGTCCTAGTAATTTTACATCTACCGAAGGTGATCAAGTTGTATTCGAATCTAGAGGGCCTAAATCCTTAGGAACTTTTACGGTCTCTATGGATAGAATACTCTATGATGCTGACAATGACAATGAAACAACATACGACCAAATAAAGGCAATTGGAACAGTTAGTGTTTCACCTACATTTGATTTTGTACTTCGCTCTCATTGGTGGAGGTTATCTGAATATAAATCAATTTTTGAAGCCACAACAACTGCATCCGTAGACGTGACTTGGTCGCATTCGCATGCATTTTTAGAAGAGAGTATTACTATTGGAAAAATTCCTTTACCAATGACCGTGTTTTGGGTAGGACCGCTACCTGTTGTATTCACTCACGATATTGAATTAAACTTAAATGCAGATGGAAGTGTATTTGCTTCTATAACGGCAGGAGCTCAAGGTAGCTTCAAAACAAAAAAGGGAGTTCATTATAGAAATGGAAGAGTTCATTATGTTAATCAGTTATATGACTTAAACTATTCTCTAAAACCACTTACCGCATCACTTGGGTTCACGACCTCTGTTACCGTGGGGACAGGAATCGACGCCATGTTATATGACGTAGTAGGTGTTGGATTAACGGGTAAAGCAGGTTTATATTTAGAAGGTGATTTAACTGGAGTAATTGGAGAAAGACCTACCGTATCTTACTTTGGTGGTTTCAAGGCAAATATCGATTTAACTGTTGGTGTGGATAATTTCTTTAGAGTCCCTGGTCTTAATGCGATGTGGAGTTATCCCATTTATGCTAACAAATGGCCATTATTTGAAGGGGAAGTTACTTTGTAATAATCAAATCTAATTTATCTAAATAAAACAAGTGTGTCTGTCGATAAGGTTAGGCACACTTGTTTTATTTACACTAATGCCTAATCACCTCAATTTCATCTTTCCTATTCAATTTGGCAATAATCGAAGGTGTTCCAAAGTTTTTATCGGAACGTCTATAATTAAAAATCTTATCTACGTGCAATAAAATATCAGAACTAATCTCTCCAAAATGTTTAGCAAAAGGTTGACCATTCACGTTGGCAGAAGTAGCGACTATTGGTTTGCCATAATCTGTCAATAAATCTTTGCACATTTGATCTAATGGTATTCTAAATGCTACCGTACTATCAGGAGCAATCACAGAAGGAGACAACGAGTGTCCTCCATTATATATCACAGTTAAGGGTCGAACATGATAACTCAGCAAGGTATCAATTTTGGGAGGAACTTGTTCTACATACGATGAAACCATTTTGGTATCGGCAGCTAACAAAACATAGCCTTTTCCTACGGGTCTATCTTTTAACAAATTGAGTTTTCTTACTGCAGCGTCATTAGTCGCATCGCACCCAATCCCCCATATCGTATCCGTAGGAAATAATATTATTCCTCCTTGCTCCAATACTTGGATTGCTTCTTTTATTTCCTCACTCCAAATCATAAATCTTTCAAATTATACGAATAATACAAATACAATAAAAATATTTAGTAAGTATTTAAACTCAAAAATAATGAAGTTCAACTATTTAGAATAACAAGTTTGTTGTTTTATAAAAAAAATCTAACTTAGGGTATTCAAATTCAATACCAAAACATGAAAAAATTATCTTCTGATGTAACACTTAGTGCTAATAATATTCAACTAATTCCATTAGAAGAAAAACACAAAAACGCCTTACTTACTGCCGCTAAAGACGGTAATTTATGGGAAACTTGGTACACTTCTGTTCCAAACTCATCCAATATTGATGCCTATATTTCAAAGGCTCTGGGCGATAAAGAAAAAAACAAATCTGTTCCTTTCGTAGTTATAGATTCCCATATTGACAAAATAATAGGAACAACAAGGCTATATGATATACATCTTAAACATAGACGTTTATCTATCGGATATACTTGGTATGCCAAAAGCTATCAAAAAACACACGTCAACACCGTCTGTAAAATATTATTATTAGAGTATGCTTTCGAGGTGCTTAATTGTATTGCGGTTCAGTTTTCGACCAACTTCCATAACTTACCTTCAAGGACAGCCATTGCAAAGTTAGGGGCAAAACAAGACGGTATTATTCGCAATCATCAAATATTAGAAGGCGATATCTATAGAGATACTGTTGTTTTTTCGATTATAGAATCCGAATGGGCTGCTGTCAAGAAGGCATTACAATTTCGATTAAAAAATTATCTTCAAAAATAATACAATTATGCGAATAGAACACCTAGCCATTTGGGTAAAGGATTTGGAGGCTTCAAAACTGTTTTATGAAAAATATTTCCATGCCATTAGTGGGGATAAATATTATAATCCTAATAAAAAATTTAGCTCTTATTTCCTTTCTTTTGATACGGGCTGTCGATTAGAAATTATGCATAAGCCAAACTTGTCAGATAGAACAGAAAGTGGATTAAATAATCATTTCGGACTAGTTCATTTTGCCATCTCTGTTGGCTCGAAAGAGAACGTGGATAACCTGACTCAACAATTAAGTGTCGATGGTTACGAAATAGTAGGAAAGCCTCGCACTACGGGAGATGGATATTACGAAAGTGTAATCCTTGACTTGGAAGGTAACCAAATTGAAATTACTATCTAATCTCTCATTATTAATAATTTACCAACTGCAGTATCTTTAATATTAAGGTTTTCGTTAGAGGACATAATGATATAGACGCCAGGAGCTACTTTTTGGTTTTTATAATCTCGTCCATTCCATTCTAAAAAACCTCCATTCGAAAATCCTTTATAAACCAACCTACCATTAGGTTCTGTTATATAAACTAAAGCTTCGTTTGCCAATCCTTTTATCGCAATATTACCCATATAATCTGGAGTAACAGGATTAGGATAAACAACCACGTCAGTATGTTGAGCATCAGCTTTACTGGCAGTACCACCATACGCTACAATTCCGTCCGATGTACCAATAAAAACCGTCCCATTATTTTCATCAATAGCAATCGTATTTACTTCATTATTAGGAAGAGGACTATTAGCCGTAGTGAAAGCAAGCAACTGTTCTCTTCCCGATTCGGATAGCAAAAAGACACCGTTTCTTGTGCCTACCCACTTTCGATTAGCACCATCCACGGCAATACCCGTTACCCATTCGTCATTAAAAAGATTACTATTTTCATCATCAAAATCATTCTCATCAACTACCCGTAATGAAAAATCACAATTTGCATCAAAGGGGTCAAAACTACACTCCATTATAACTACTCCATCAGAAGTAGAGAGCCATATATTTCCATCTTCATCATTAACCATGTGATTGACTCGATTACTAGTCAAAACACTGCTGCTTGCCCTAAATATTCGATATTTTTCATCGCCATTCACCTCTAAATCGCCAGGATTCATAACCATAACTCCAGCATCAGTACCAATTAATGTAGCCCAAATATTTCCAAAATCATCTACCAAAACATCCAAAATATCTCGCCTTCCATTCATTCCAAATCGTTGATAATCGCCCTCTTTACTTAACCTAACCAAAGGGTCTTCGGTATTCGTATTTGCAATCCAAAGATTCTCATTATCATCTACTGCTAAGCCTGCGGTTAATACCCTAGATGTTTCGACAATTCCTCTTTTCAATTCAGAATTACTATCATCCAAAACTATAAAATTGCTATCAATATTATTAATCTGAATAAGTCCGTTGGAATAGGTGCTTACATAAGTGGTGTTTGTGGATGGAAGATGAGCAACTTCGTAATAATCGAATAGAGAAGCTAAACTAGGTTTGCTAAATTGGTGAAAATTCTTCCAATCCCCTATACTTGGGTCAAGCATATAAATGCCATCTCGGTTAAAACTAAAGTTATAATTATCTTGTAAACTGCCCGATGTTACCCATAACTTATCATCTAAAAACTGCATTCGATAAGTCGATTCATCATAAGGACCGTCAAAGAAAAACCTTTCGCAATCAGAATCAATTTCCTTTTTTCGTACCACATATTCTCCTTGCACAGCTACCCAAATCTGGTCAGCATCGTCCAAATAAATATCAAATGCTCTAAAAAAACAGTCTCTTTGCAGTATAGGTTGGTCAATATTTGTGCTTTCGTAAAAGTATGAATCGTTTCCTTCATTGGTCAAAATAATCAAGCGATTATCTGTCGAGGCTAAAGCAATAATGTTTTGAGAATTGGTCGTAAAATAGGTTTCTACATTATTTCCATCATAAGCAAATACTTCATTTTCATTATGAACATATATTTTATCTTCGAATACTATCGACAATTCGTAGCCTATCAATTCAGAAACAATATTCCAATCAGATAAACTTTGAATATTTCCATTTTCAAACCATCGAATATCATCTTCTGTCTGAACAAATATATTTCCATTCCACAATAGCGTTTTCTCCACAGGCATATCAAACAAAACCGTTTCTAAAAACCGAAATGTATTTAAATCATATAAAACCAAACCAAAACCTGTAGAAATATAAGCGATATTGGTAGGTTTATCAACTACAATATCGTTTATTCTTCGATTAATAAAAGTCCCGCTTTCTGCAATGTCTGGAATAAATAAAGTTTGGTTATCTGCGACTAAGTCCATATAGCCATCCGCATAGCCTACCATCAAGTATTCTGCTTGTTGAGCATAACAAATTGAAGTTAGGTTACTATTATTTAGTTGATTAACGGACGAGATTTTTCTGCGGGTTTTAGCCATTTTGTCAACCGCAATTACGCCTTTTCTTGAACGAAAAAAAACTTCATCCTCGCTTTCCGTTATTTCATAAAAATCTCGATAAGGGTAGGCATCGCCCCAACCATTCAACGGTGCAGAAAATTGTGCTATTATGGGATTTATAAAACCATTAAAAACACAAAAAAATATAATTAAAACTCTCATTTTCTGTATAAATTCGATTGGTTAAGGTAATCAAATACGGGAGGTGTTACAAGGTATTTTATAGACTTTCCTTCTTTGATGCTTTTACGGATAAAAGAAGAAGAAATTTGCATCAATGGAGCTTCAAATAACTTTACTTTGGGATGGTCTTCCCAATGCTCAATATTGTGAGTTGGTCGTTGATAAACATAAATTTCATGGTTTTCGAGAATAACTTCGTGGTTTTTCCATTTATGAAAACTTTTCAAGTTGTCTCCTCCCATGATTAATACAAAGTCTTTTTCGGCATGTTTTTCTTTTAAATAAGCTAAAGTATCTACGGTGTACGAAGGTACAGGCAGGCTGAATTCAACATTCGATGATTTCAATTTAGGATTGTCTTCGATAGCCAAATTAATCATATCCAATCGAATGTAATTATTAGCAAGGGTACTTTTTTTCTTGTGTGGGTTATGAGGGCTTACTACCATCCAAAGTTCGTCTAAATCGGTATTATTAGCCATAAAATTGGCAATAATCAAATGTCCGACATGAACAGGATTAAATGAACCAAAAAATAATCCTATTTTACGCATATCAAATTTCTTAAAAAGATTAAAAAATCATCAATCTGTCAAGGAAGGCATTTGCACCAGCCACTTGGAGTCTTCGAGTTTTAGGGTCAAAGTATCAGACTGATTTTTCAAAACATCGTCACTAAATAAAAAAGTACATTCCGCATTATTATTGTCTGTCTGTCTACAATTAATATTCGTTATTTCGAATGGATATTCTTTGTTTTCATCTATATAAAGATTCTTCTTCAATTCAGCAATTTGTGTCTGAGTAGGTTTAGTGGTTAAAACGGCTAAACGTTCAAAATCATTATTATAATAGGCATTGAGCCAAAGAGAGGCTGTCTTTTCGGGCGAATCTACACCTGTTTTGTTGCTTTGACAAGCAACAAAACAAACGCAAATTACTAAAATTATATTTTGAAAATAATGTTTCTTTTTATCCATTGCTCAACATAACAGGCATAACAATCATAATAATTTCTTGGTTGGCAACATTTTCTGAAGGCATCAATATACCTGCATTTCTGGGGGTAGATAGTTTTAAAATAACTTCGTCCGTTTCTAATACACCTAACATCTCAATCACAAATTTGGAATTGAATGCGACATCTATCGAATCTCCTTCGTACGAACAATTCAATTCTTCGCTTGCTTCGTTAGAGAAATCTAAATCTTGAGAAGAAAGAACGATTTTAGTTTCGTTAATATTCAAGATTACTTGGTTGGTCGTTTTGTTTGCATAAATTCCTATTCTTTTCAATGCACTCAAAAAGTCTAAGCGGTTTACCGTTAGAATATTTGGATTGTTAACAGGAATTACGGCATTATAATCAGGGTATCGAGCATCTACTAATCGAGAAATAACAATCATGTCTTCTAATTTGAAGAATGCATTGCTGCTATTGAACGTAATTTCTACTTGTTGCCCTTCTTTTAATACACCTTTCAATGCATTTAACGATTTTTTAGGCACAATAAAAGAGAATGTTCCGTCTGAATCTATTTCGTGTAAAGAGAATTTTACTAATTTGTGTGCATCGGTAGCTACTAATGTTAAGGTTCCGTCAGCAATTTGGAAGAAAACGCCCATCATGTTGGGTCTCAAATCATCGTTAGAAGCCGCAAATATAGTTTTGCTAATACCATTCATCAATGAGTTAGTATCTGTTTTTAAACTTGATACATTTTCTTCTTCTGGCAATTTAGGGTATTCTTCTCCATTTTCGCCTAATAATTTGTATGTTCCGAAAGACGAAACCAATTCAACACTCAAGTTACTATCATCAATATTGAAAGTTAGAGGTTGTTGCGGTAATGCTTTTAGCGTTTCCAATAATATTTTGGCAGGAATAGCAACCATTCCTTTGTCCTCACTCATTACTTCAATCTTGGTCTGAATAGAAGTATCTAAATCCGTTGCCGTCAAGGTTAATTCATTACCATCTAAAACGAACAAAAAATCCTCAAGAAGTGGAAGAACAGGGTTCGAGCTGATTACTGAACTTAATTTATTCAAACTTTTAAGGATAAGGCTAGAAGATACCGTAAATTTCATATTGTCTATTCTTGTTTGATATTATAAAATATTGGCTACGAAATAACCAATTTTGGGTCAGAAACTCAAATATACAAAACCTATCTTTTGTTTAGATTTTTTTTGAAAACATTTATGAAAAAATGTTAGGGAGTAACAGATGTCAAAATTAAAAATAACACCAAAATCAGTTTTTAGTTTGTCAAGAAATATTACAATCTTGCAGAAAGTAAGTCAGTAAATCACTTCTCTCAATTACCTATGGCTATAAAATTCCGTACTTTTCTTAAAACTCCTGTTTTTTTTCTCATACAATCCGATTCGTAATTATGCCTATTGTTTTAAGGCAAACATCCGTTCCGCAAAAAAATATAAAGTGTTAAAACATTAAATTTGGTCAGTTTCGTCTCTCATTTTATAGAATTAATTGTTCTACCCACAAATGAATTGTATATTTGTGTTTTAGATTTAATACAAGAAATTTATAAAACAATCATGGTATTAGGATTTTTTAGTTTAGGTGGATATGAAATATTTGCTGTAATTTTAGTAGTACTTCTTCTTTTTGGTGGAAAGAAAATTCCCGAATTGGCCAAAGGTTTAGGAAAAGGTATCAAAGAATTTAATAATGCACGTGCTTCTATCGAAGAAGAAATAAAAGACGGCATGAAAGAAGCTGACAGAAAAAAAATTGAAGATAAAAGCTAGATAATCAAAGGGTTTGAAGTTATTTATTCGTTTGGTGTTTCGTCGTCAAATGGGTGTCGGGTAGCAGGCAAACAAGCTAATTGATGAACATTAGAATCGTTTTTGATTTGAGGATTCATTTTTCTAATATTGTGAATCAGTTCTAATACGGCCTTTACACTACTCGCTTCAAACCCTTTGTTATTTAATATTTTTTCGTAACTCAGTGTATGTAGGTTTGTAAATCCTGTACTAAAATCGAATTTCTCCTCCCCTATTTTTAGTTGTCGAAATGTTCTTTTATTACCTTCTTCCTTCGGAATGGTATCATTGTTTATGCTCAAGAACCATTTAATTTTTGCCCTTTCCAGTTCCAAGTAGCCACAACACCTATCATATTCATATCTATGTGTTTCTGTTTGGATAACCTGTCCAAAAATATCAATCAACATATCAAAAAAGTGGACGCCAATATTCATAACAATTCCTCCAGACTTCGATTCATCTCCTTTCCAACTTGCAAAATACCAAGGTCCACGTGAAGTGATATAGGTCAATTCTATTTCGACTTTTTGGGGAATCTGACTTATAGGAATGCCGTACTTTTCTTTCAATTTAATAACAGCAGGATGCAATCTTAATTGCAAAATATTGAAAACAGGAATAGAAAATTCCTTCGACATTTCGGTTATAGCTTCGAGGTTCCATGGGTTTAATACCAATGGTTTTTCACAAATAACAGGCACACCGATTCTAATTCCATAACGAATATGAGCATCATGGAGATAATTGGGTGAACAGACCACCAAATAATCAATTCCTATGCCTAATCTTTTCTGTTTTTCAATAAATCTATCAAAACGTTCGAAGCTCGTAAAAAACGAGGTTTTTGGAAAGTACGAGTCTAAAATACCTACGGAATCACTCACATCTAAAGCTGCTACTAAATCATTCCCCGTTTCTTGAATAGCTTTCAAGTGTTTGGGAGCGATATAACCTGCTACTCCGATAATAGCAAAACGTAGTTTAGTTTTTTTCATTATCGACCAAAATCATCACTAACACGAACTATATCATTTTCATCTGATGGATTATTAGCGTCAGAATGTTTCCATATTTCAGCGACATAACCCCACTCTTCCAAACCAATTAAACGATGTCTTTCGCCTTGTTTTAAGCGAATAATTTCTCCTGCTTGGTAAGTAACAGCTTCGGTCGGTTGGTCAGTATCACTTTTCATGACTGCTACGGAATCGCCAAGAACTTTCCATATTTCGGAACGACGATAATGGTATTGCCAAGAAAGTCTTTGTTGGGGTGCTACAATCAAAATTTTAGGGCTCATTTGCAAAGAAAAGTCTAATTTTTCGTCAGGGAAAAATAATGCTGCAAATCGTTCTGCTTCGCTGTCTTCTAATGCAAAAAAGCCACCCCATGGGCGATTATCGTCAAAAGTTCTCACCTTGAAATCAGACCATTTCAAGAATTCTTCTATTTTTTTAAAATGTGACTTTTTGATATCCATTATCTATCAGATTTTTTTAATTAATCTACTATCAACTGTTAATAAAAACTCCATCCCGATGTTTTTCATTTCAACAACAACTTTGTTTTTGTTTTCTATCTGAACCAACATTCCTTTAACCCCTAAAAGGTCACCGCCTGTAATCATTACTTCATCACCCTTTTCTAACGAATCCGTAACGCTATCTACTTCTACATTAGGGTTACAAAATTGTTTCAAAAGGTCTATTTGTTCCTCAGGTATTGCCAACAAATCTGATTTTATCTTTATAAATTTATAAACATATTCGCTCGACAAAACAGGTATGTAGTCTTTCTTCGTGATTTTTACGAATAAGTAACACGGAATCAAAGGAACTTGAGACGTTTTTATCTTTGATGCGTATTTTTTTGTTTTTTTTCTTAATGCCAAATAATGTTCAATTCCCTTTCCTTCTAATAATTTAGATACAATTCTTTCTCTTTTGTAATGTACATAAATCGCAAACCATCGGGGTTCATTGGTGTCTAATTGGTTAATTCCTTCGCTCATTCCATCAATTTTCTATTCAAATAGGAATCACAAATATAGTATTTTACTTTAGAGGCAATGAAATTTCTACATGTTTTTGAAATCAATATATGTGGAAGCTGTCCAAGAAAAATAATTTCCTCCATAGCCTTTTTTAGATTTCTCGGCTTCAAGTTTTCGAGCATCGAAATATTCATAAAAACCAAATTTTTCAATGATGGTCAAAGTATCCTGTTTCATTTGTTCTGCCAATTCAGGATATCCATAAGAAACCAAGCCATGATATATCATCCAGTTCATATGTGGCCAAATGGGACCTCTCCAATACCGAATAGCGTCATACGCTTCTGTTTCAGGGTCATAAGAAGGAAATAAATAATACCCTTTGGTACTGTAAGATTTAATCTTGTCTGCTAATTTTGTTGCCGATTCCGTGTCAGGTATCTGAGCAAATAATGCTACATATCCTCCTATTTCTGAAATTCCGATTTGTTTCTGAGCAACCATGTCGTAAGAAGCATAGACTGAGTTTTCTTCATTCCAAAATTTGTTGTGAAAATTAGACTTACTAAGTTTTTGCCATTCTTCTACTTCGGATACATCAATCCCAAATTGTTTTCCAAGTTTAATAATACTATCATTTGATTTTATCAAAATAGCATTCATCATACAATCTTGAATTCGCAATGGACAATCGTCTATGCCTTTACCATCAAATTGATTCTTCTTTCCATAATCTAGCAAATAAACATATCTGTCATATTGGTGAGAAGTAGGACGCTCAGAAGCATCCGCTATTGTAATATCAACTCTTTGGTAATCTGGAATTTCTCCTTTATTTAATTTAATTCGATTTAATGATTCATCCCAGATAGGAGAATTATCTCTGCCCGATGCCCATGGGTGATAAATATAGAATAGTCCTTCGTTATTGGGGTCTCTATGGCTATATAAAAATCGATGATAAGCCATCAATTTAGGAATCATTTTAATGATAAAGTCTTTTAGCGTTTCACTATTGGGGTGTTGTTCTAATAATCTTTCGATAATAAAACCGTGAACGGCGGGTTGAGTAATTCCAGAAGTTGGTTTTTCGGGTGCTGTTGGGTTACTTGCCGAATGCCAAAATTCGTAATTTGGGAAATAATTTTCTTGACTTTGATCGTGAAAAATGATGTGAGGAACAAATCCATTTCCCCATTGACTTTCAAACAAAGTATCAATTTCTTCTATGGCTTTATTCAAATCAAAATGGCTATACCCTAAAGCGATAAACCCCGAATCCCAATTCCATTGAAAGGGATAAAGTGTTGGGTTGGGAATAGTGAATCCATCTTTTCTATTGTTTAATAAAATTCCTTTTGCCTTCTCTAAATAATCAACTTTCATAAGTAAACATTTATAATAAAAATTTATATAAAAAAGGGAGGATAAGTACCTCCCTAATCTAAAAAGTATATTGTATGAAAATTACTAAATTTTAAAATTCAAATTGTGCACGTAAGAATAATCTTCTTGGAAGAATAGGACGACCAACAAAGAAGTCTCCTCCCCCAATTTGAGAACTTCCTTGCCTCGGAGAACCTTCTGTGATACCTTCGCTATCAAACACATTAAATATTGAAACACCTAATCTTAATGATTCTTTTTTAGTTCCTAATTTAATTTTATAACCTGCATCAAACCTAACTAGGCTATATGGATCTAATTCAACTGAATTGGCATCGTTTGCGAATCTTTTACCTAAAAATGTAGAAGAAACACTCGCATCAAAAATATTATTATCATAAGTTGCAGCAAGTGTTCCCATTATTTGAGGTTGTCTTCTTAGCCAATTTCCTTCTTGTTCAGGGTTGCTTTCTACTTTTGTAAACTCGTGATTTTGATAGGTTAATGTACCGTTTAATTGAAAATCTTTTGAAATTGCATAGTTAGCATTTATCTCTGTTCCTACAGTTCGAGTACTTTGTACGCTTACTTCTTCTATAATACTTCCATTTGGTCCATCAACTAATTCTACACTCCTTCTATCATTTAATGCCACTAAAAATGCTGCAATAGTTGCTGAAAGTTTGTTTGCTTTAATTTTAGCTCCAACTTCACCTTGAATTACTTTTTCAGTTTCATAAGATGCAGCAACACCTGGACTCAAGAAACCAACACCCCTTAATTCAGGGAAGAAGTATCCACGAGAAAAGTTAGCATATATATTCGTTTGAGCACTTAATTTATATAGTCCTGCAATAGAAACGGCTACATCAGAAGCAGAAACAGTACCTTTTTGGAAAGTATTAGAACCTACTCCAGTAGCTCTGTTAATAATACCACGTGCCGTTTCATATCTCAATCCAATATCTAATGTAAAACGGTTCATTTTTATTTCGTCAGATAAATAAAATGCATATTTATTACTGATGTGATATCTATCGCTTGTTTGTCTTCCTGAGCCATCAACATAACCACCTAAAGTATATTGAACTGTATCGCCCGCAGTATTGTCATATTCTATGGCAACCATTCTTGGAGAATTAGAGAAATCTCCTACATAAGAATAAATCCAATTATCATCATCTGCTCTAGTTGAAGATAAGAAACTACCGACTGTAAAATTATGTTCTGCATTACCTGTTTCAACAGTTTTAGTTAAGTTAAACTCTCCAATGATTTCATTCATCGGTCTATTTCTATCTAAAATCCGATTTTGAAATAATAAATCATTAGCAGCTAAACCGTCTCCTGTATCTACATAACTTAATCTAGCATCAGCAGGTAAATTTCTATCTGCAAGGAAGCTAGCCTGAGTTTCAGGCACATTATGAGTTCCATCACCATCTAAAAATAAATCAAAATGGTGGTCATAAGAAGCATATTTAACTTTAGCACTTAGCCTCCAATTGTTTTCAAAACTATGTTTTAATGCAGCCATAACATAACCACCTTTGGTTGCTACACCATTTGTGATTGATGAATTGTATCTTCCGTTAGGAGTATCGAAAGAAAAGTCAGTTGCCTGAGAAGTCAATAATGTATATATTTCTTCGCCATCATTTCCAGTTGGTCTTGAGAATTCCCCATTTTCATTCTGTAATGGATATGGCAAATAAAACTGAACATTATCATCAATAAATTGACCATAAACCGTAACTGAACTTTTGCCCTCATTAAACATTTTCTTTAGATTACCTCTTAATTGTGCTCCTTTTGTAGCCAATCCTGTTTCTAAAGGACCTTCGTCATAACGATAGAATCCACTAAAGGCATAAGTAACCGTTTCGGATAAAGGACCTGAAGTTAAGAAATCAATTTTTGCCCTTCCTCCATCAGCCCATTCTAATTGGACTTTGTTTTTATTGGTTTGTGTTCCTGTAACACTAGAATAATTAATAATTCCTGCCACAGAACCAGCTCCGAACATCGTTGAGGCACCACCTCTCGTAAATTCTAAGTTTCTAATACCAATATCGTTTCTAAAATAAACATCATGTGCAGATGAGTTAAGCCCGAAAGTACTAATAACAGGCAGTCCATCTACTTGTAATGGTGTAAACTGATATTGTCCTCCTGAAGGCATCCCTCTTACAAAAACGTTGGAGGCAACCTCACCACCACCACCTTCTGCAGTAATACCTGGAACACTCATCAAAATATCTGCTTGAGATGAAGAAGATACTCTTTGTAGCGATTTTGAATCCATATATGTCATCGATATAGGAGATTCTTTCTGTGATCTAGAACTAAAACTTCCTGTCACTACTACTTCATCTAAAGATGTAGTTGACTCCTTTAAAGCTATAGCCAAGCCTGTTCCGCTACTAGGGTTCACATTAACAGTCTGTGTTTCGTAGCCAGTATAACTAACTACCAAATTAAAGGGTTCTGTATTATCGGTTTCAAAAGTAAAGCTTCCGTCCCAATCAGAAACGGTCCCCGTAGAAGTGTTTTCAATAAGAATAGACGCACCTATAATTGCCTCTTCGTTCGAGCCGTCGGTAACGGTTCCAGATATTTCAACTTGTGCCATTATTCCCAAACAAAGCATTAGGTTTATTGACAATAATAACACGCCATTTCGTATAGTAATCATATATATAAGTTTTGAATTAAGTAATTAACAATAGCAAAATTACTTTTCAACTAAGAGATTAAATAGAATTAATTTTTCCAATTATTACACTATATTGTCCAATTATTATTTCACAGTACAATAGTAAGGCAATATTTTATACTTAAAACTAAACAACACACGCCATGAAACCTAAGTTCGAAAAAATCATAACCAAACCATCTAGTTCTATTCTGTTTAAAAAGGTGGAAGTTGTAAATAGACCTTATGTAAATGGATCATGGCATTTTCACCCCGAATTAGAAATATGCCTAACGCTAAAAGGCGAAGGAAAACGATATGTTGGGAACTCAATTACTGATTATTTTCAAGGTGATTTGGTATTGCTGGGAGAGAATACGCCCCACTGTTGGATTACTAATGAATGCTCACAACAAATAGTCATTCAGTTTAAAAAAGATTTTCTTGGAGATCACTTTTTTGAATGTCCAGAATTCAAAGTAATTCAAAAGCAAATGAAAAAGGCTGTTATCGGTATTCAACTTATTGGTAAGTCTGTAAATAAAGCAAAGAAAATTATCCTCGAAATGGAGAAATATGAAGGAGCTATGAAAATTATAATGCTGTTGCAATTACTTGACTTGTTTTCAAAAACAGAGGAGAAAAAGTTCATACAAAACTCAACGCTCAAAATGTCTAATAACGTGGCTGCCTTAGAAAGAGTCCAAATTGTTTATGATTATATATTAAAAAATTTCTCTGATACGCAATTAAACCTAGATGATGTAGCTCAACTACTTAATCTAACAAAATCTTCTTTTTGTAAGTTTATAAAAAAATCAACCAACAAAACATTCAGCCAAATATTAAACGAAATCAGAATCAATGAAGGGTGCAAACTTCTTATCCAAAACCAAAAATCGGTAAGCGAAATCAGTTATTCTGTGGGGTATAATGAAGCCTCTTATTTCAATCGAAAATTTAGAGAAATTATGATTGTTTCTCCGCTTGAATATAAAAATAGATTTCATAAAAGGGCTCTCAAATAAGAAACCTTTTTGAGAACTACTCTTTATTCATATTTTTTAATTAATTCTTCAACACGAGTTTCAGCATCAACGAGACTCTGTTTACATTCTTGAATCATTTTCAATGCTGCTTCTGCTTCATTTAATAATTCGGTAAGGTTAGAATCCGTGCTTTTTAAGGCATCAATTTTTTCTTCTATTGCATTAATTTTTTCTTGATACTTCATATTATATTTTTAATCGTTAGTAGTACGGTTCAATTCTGATTGAGCCTTGTTTTCTCTATCTTTTTCTTTTTTATATACCGATTTCCAAACCTGTAGGTCGCCTTAAAGTTAATAATATTATTATCCCAAGTCGAATTTACAGTTCCTGCTAAATTATTAAAGTTAATATTTCCGTACCAAAATCGATTATAAAAATCATTCCAACCGTTTAATCTATTTTTTTAAGAATAATATTTATCACTCCACTAGTCCCATTTGCGTCCATTTCTGCTCCAGGTTAATTAATAACATCTACTTTTTTAATATCAGAAGCGAGTAAATCCTTCATTACAGGTTTAATGTCCACATATTCGGTTGTTTTTCCGTCAATAAGGATTTTTACATTTCCTCCTCCAGCTAAGGTAACATTATTATCAACCACTAATATTCCTGGTATTTTCCGCATCAAATATTACATATTTCCCCCTAGGTTAGTGGCGTTTTGAACCACATTAACAATCATTTTACCTGCTCTTTGTTCTAATAAAGGAGCTTTTACTTCAATAGTTTCACTGGATTTAATCTTTTTATTTAAAACTATCAACCTATTTTAGGACGACTCATATGTACAAAAAAAGACTGCCTCCAAGTGGAGACAGTCTCTTATGTGTATTATGGAAGTATTTACTATTAAAATCTATCTTTTAATATTGACATAGCCTGAAACACGTTCTGCTTTACCATCTTTAACAAGCTTAATCAAGTAGAAATATGTACCATCAGGTAAGTCTGTATTTTGCCATGTTCCATCCCATCCATTATCGTTATCATATCCAACGATTTTGAATACTCTGTTTCCATTTCTATTAAAGACCTCAACCTCGTTAGAATCATAATTTTCGATTCCTTGTATTTTGAAGGTTTCGTTTAAATCATCTCCGTTGGGAGAGAATCCCGTCATTACTAAAAAGTCTTGACAAACCCACTCTACTTTTATCCAAGCAGTATCACTTCCATACTCTGTAGTTAATTCGTACTCGAATGAATCTATCATAGCACATTCCGAATTTATTACTTCGTATAATAGCAAGCCACTACCATCCATTAGGTATTTGCCTTTAGGTTCATTTAAAAGACTTACTTCCACATCGGCAGCATCGTAGATTTCATCATTATCAACAATTCGTACTTGCAAAGACTTGTCTCTAGTGACTTCGTAAAGATCATTTTCAGCTATCGGTGTCTTGTCAGCCCAATCAGGATTTATCTTAAACCTTACGATTGTAGTGTCAACATCATTTCCATTAATTCTAACAAAACAAGCGTTAAAGTCTTCTTTATTTTCGGTAATGACAACATCAAGTATTTTATCTTGAGGGTCTAAATCTTCTTCTATAACAATATACTCTTCTCCGTTACAATACTCGTAATTAGAATGTTCTCCTACCCCTTCACTAGACGGGAACATTATTATAGTATTTTTCTCATTAGGTGCATATTTTACAGTAATAGTATCTTGCTTAATAGGGAAGATTACTAAATGTTGAACACAGAAGTTATCTATATTACATATTTCTACACAAACGGTATCTTCTATATTGCCTCTAAAATCTTCAGAAACACTATACTCTAAACACCCTTTATCATTGATGTTGTACGATATATCATCATTATCATTAAAATCTGATGCACATACGCTAATTTTCCCCATAGACTGAGTCCACTCATCATCAAAACACTGACTAGTAGATTCTCCTTGTCCCATTGTAGGCATGACATACTCTTGAGGTACAATAACAGGGAAAACAATAATTGTACTATCGCAGATATTTAAATTATCACAAACAAGTACACAAACTGTATCATAACCGCTTTCTTTAACATTTGTAGGGGCGATATATTCTACACATCCTTTGTCGTCTACTAAATATGTTCCTCCTAATGGGTACGCCGTTCCTGACGTTGAGCCCGAACAATCTGTTACCGTTGCGGGTGAATTAAGAACCCAAGAAGTATCTACACAAGTTTTGACCGTATCTCCGGGTGTTGATGGAGGTGCTATAATCGTTGAATCTACAAACACTGGGAATTTAATGATAGTAGTGTCGCAAATATCATTCGCATCACAAATGACTACACATACACTATCAATCCCTGATTTTTTTATATTACTAGGGGCTGTGTAATCTACACATCCTTTGTCATCTATAGTATATGCACCTCCTAACGGTTGTGCGATACCAGAAGTTTGACTATTGCAATCTGTTACTGTAATTGGTGCACCTGTAATCCAATTCGTATCTAAACATACTTTTTCCTCTTCAGTTGGTTTTAAAGGTTCAGTTATAATAACGGGTGGTGATACCTTGACAGGGAATAAAATAACACTTGTTACACATTCGCCATTCGTGTCACATATTTTCACGCATACACTATCAACGCCAGATTCAGTAATACCTATTGGTGCGGTATAATCAACACAGCCTTTGTCGTTGATTCTATAAGAACCTCCTAATGGTTGTGCAACCCCTGTTTTTGAATCATCACAATCCGTTGCTGTAATTGGGCTTGCTACTACCCATGTTGTATCTAAACACAATTGTATAGAGTCTCCAGGTTGTATGGGTGTGGGTGGTGTTATCACGGGTGTAGGCAGTTCGATTGGGAACACTACTATTGTCGTATCACAAACATCATAAGCATCACATATTACAACGCAAACGCTGTCATTTCCTGCTTTAGCTGGATTTTCGGGTGCTGTATAGTCTATACAACCATCATTACCTACAAAATATGTTCCTCCTAATGGATAAGCAACACCTGATGTCTGGCTATCGCAATCCGTTACTGTAATTGGCGAAGCAATAACCCAATTCGTATCCAAACATACTTTTTCCTCTTCGGTTGGTTTTAAAGGTTCAGTTATAATAACGGGTGGTGATACGTTAATCGGAAATAATACTAATGTAGAATCGCAAAACCCATTAGCATCGCATATTTTTACACATACCGTATCCACTCCAGATTCAGTAATGCCCACTGGTGTTTTATAGTCCACACAGCCATTATCATTAATTGTATAAGAACCTCCTAATGGTTGTGCAACCCCTACTTTTGAATCATTACAATCCGTTGCTGTAATTGGGCTTGCTGCTACCCAGTCAGTATCTAAGCATATTTGAATAGAGTCTACAACATCTAATGGTGTTGGTGGCGTAACAATAGGCGGAGTAACAATTATTGGGTAGGTTATAATAACCGTATCACAAACATTATTAGCATCGCATATTTCAACACATACTGAATCGATACCCGATTTTTCAATATTGCTTGGAGCCGTATAATCTACACAGCCATCGTCATTAATTATATACGTACCTCCTAATGGGTTCGCTGTTCCTGAAGTATTTCCATCACAATCTAATACATTAACTTGCGTCGTAGGAACCCAACTTATATCTATACAAACATTAATCTGTTCGGTTCGCTCTAGTGGCTTGGTAGTTATTGCATCTTCAGTAACCACCACGGGTACAACGACAGTAGTCGTATCACATAAGTTCAATGCGTCACATATTACAACACAGAAACTATCCGTTATATCTTCATCTAAAGTTGCTAAAGGTACATATTCAAAACAACCATCAGCACTAATAGTATAAGTACCATTTCCTGTAGATGAATTACCTGTTGTATTTCCATCACAATCAGTTACCGTGATAGGGCTTTCTACGATCCAGTTAGTATCTAAACAATAATCTGCAACCATTCTAGTAGTAATCGTATCTAAAACTAAAACTTCAGGTGTCGGTGTAATAGGGAAAACAACTATTGATGAATCACATCTATTGTCTGCGTCACATATCTTTACACAAACGGTGTCTAACCCACCTTTTGTAATGTTGCTAGGAGCTGTGTAAACTACACAACCTTCATCATTAATAACATAAGTCCCTCCTAATGGATAGGCAGTTCCATTCGTATTATCATCACAATCTGTTGCTGTTATAGGTGACTCTAAAACCCAAGTGGTATCCAAACAAACCTCTTTCTTTTCAGTTGGTTTTAATGGAGTAACTATAATCTCTGGTTCGTTAACTGAAATAGGGAATATTACAAATGTGGAATCACAAACATTATTTGCATCACAAATTGTAACACAAACAGTATCATTACCACCTTCATTAACTATAGTGGGAGCTGTATATTTTACACAGCCATCGTCTTGAATAACGTATGTGCCGTTTATAGGATAAGCAACACCCGTTTTTCTACCATCACAATCCGTTGCCGATATTGGACCTGCAGTAACCCAAGTGGTATCCAAGCATATTAAAAAACTATCCGCTGGTTTTATAGGCGGTGTAATAATATCTACTGATGGTTTTATAGTGATAACTAATTTAGAATCATCACATAAATTATCATCATTACAAATTCGTACACATATAGTATCTTTTACGCTTTCTGTAATTCCTTCAGGTTGGTTATAAACTAAACAACCGTCATTGTCAAGTGTATAATCTCCTCCTAAAAAGCTTTTACCTGTTTGGTTACCATTACAATCTTCTACTGTTAATGGTGTTGAATTAGCCCAAGAGACATCAAAGCAATAGTCTAATACTTCTGCAGTGTCTAATAACTTTGAATAAACAATAGTTGATTCTCCAACTTTTGTATAAGCTAATATAGAAAACTCATCATTCCCAACATCATTATGTCCATAAGACGGAGGAATAATCTTGGCTACCATACCATTTGACTTGTCGCTAGATTCGGATTCGAAGCGAGTCATCATCTCGATTACAATACTTCCTTCTGATACAAAAAACGGTATTGATGAACCCAATATGGTATCACTTTGTGACCCCGTATATGTAAAAGTATTAGCATCATAAACCCAATTAAATTTAGAAGCAAAAGTTCCTTTAATTGAAGTCAAAGGGTCTGTACCTGCTGGTTGCATTCCTTTTAGTTCTACTTCAATAATAACAGGATCTGCTGCAAACTTATCGAAAGCTTTTGAAGATAAATTAAACATTGAAAATGTACCTTCAACTATACCTCTATTAGGTGAACCTTCGACAATAATTGGAACTTCTCCAAGAGATGGGTTTACGAGACCTATATCTTGACCTTTAGTTACAAAACTGCCTATTGAAAAAACAAAAAACAATAATGTTCTGGCTAATTTAATCATTTTAAATTATTTATTATTTTATCGTAATAAATTCTGAATCAGAATTATTAACTTCATTAACATCTCCTCCTGAACCGTCCACTACTCTAACTGTAATAGCTTGAGTAGAATCGGTACCATCACTATAAACAGTTGCTACCAACCCGAATTTAGAGACTCCTTTTCCTACTAAACTAGACAGTTTGAAAGTATGGAAGTTATTTACCAACCCATCATAAGTCCAATCTGAATTATTTACATTTTGGAATCCAACTTTAGTTAATGATTGGTCAAACTGAAAACTTACTGATGTCAGGTTCGGTATAACAACATATATATCTCCAGAGCTGGTTAAATTATTAACTTCACTCAATGTCACTATTACATTCATCGTAGAACTATCCGTTACAAAAACAGAAGGACTAGCAAGTATTCTAGGGATTAAATCTGTTGAAGGAGATTTCAAACCTCCAAATTCTCCCTTTTTATCATCTATAGCATCTAATATTCCGTCATAGTCAGCATCCGTTTTATCGTCGACACGACCATCTCTATCAGTATCTAAACTACTATTTCCACTCTCCGATACATCGTCACTTCCACTGCCTAATATATCAGGGTTGTTATCTCTGTCTAAATCTCTATAGTCAGGTATCGCATCAGAATCTGAATTAACAGGAAGTGGACTAGAACTATCTCCAAAACTGGTAGAAGCATCTACAGGAGATTGAATTCCGTCTGCATCTAAATCTGAGGTTGAAGAAGTGTCGATAACTCCATTGTTGTCCGTATCCATCGTAGCATAATTAGGTTCGCCACTTTCTACCAAATCAGAAGCACCATCATCATCACTATCTAAGTCTACATAATCTTGAGGCCCCTCTCCATCTGTATTAGGAGGTGTTAACCCTTCATTTGCAGAACTAGGAATTCCATTTGTTGTTGCTGTATTACCAACCGTTCCATCTGCTATTCCATCATTATTAGCATCAGTACCATTTGCTTCTATTACATCTAAAATACCGTCGTTATCTGAATCTAAATCTAAATGGTTAGGAATTCCGTCTCCATCTGTATCTCCATTGTTTCTAGAGTCAGCTATTTCTTGTAAATCTGATATACCATCATTGTCATCATCTAAGTCATCGATATTTGCTACATCATCACCATCTTTATCTGGCAAGCCTAACCAACCAAATTCGTTATCTCTAGCATCTACAAGATTAACAATACCATCCTCGTCATCATCGTCTAAGAATGTGATTCGTCCTGTATTGCCGTTATCTAAACTACCATATCCATTTACGAATATATCATCATTCCCATTACCTAATGTATTAGATGCATCATCAGAATCGATGTCTTTATAATCAGGTATTAAATCAGAATCTCTATCTCTTGGGACTAAAGAGTTTTGGTCTCCAAAGTCGCTTGTATTTCCGTCAAATGCATCTATAATTCCGTCTTTATCAACGTCATTACCATTATCCAACACCCCATTATCATTAGTATCTGATGTAGCTATATTTCGCCCAGATTCGGCTAAATCCGACATACCATCGTTATCCGAATCTAAATCTTGAAAATCTTTATAACTATCGCCATCAGTATCTACAGGAATTAACCCCAATGCTGACGTAGGAATACCTCCATTTACACTATCAATAGTACCATCAGCCATTCCGTCATTATTGGCATCTGTGCCTCCCGCTTCAACTACATCTAGAATCCCATCATTATCACTATCTAGGTCTAATGAATCAGGAATTAAATCTCCGTCAGTATCTAATCTAGCACCACTATTTTCAATAGAATCTAAAATACCATCATTGTCATCATCAATATCACAAACATCACCAAAACCATCTCCATCAGTATCTTTTTGGTCTGCATTGGCATGATTAGTACAATTATCATCCTCGTCCTTAATACCATCATCATCATCATCTACATCTTTCGTATATGTCGCTCCGCTAACATTATCATTATTGGCATCATTGTTTCCATAATTAGGTGGAATTAAGTTAACGTTAAATAAGTGACTAGATGTATCCGCAGGTGAAGTACCTATAGTTTCTTCTGTAGTCTTTACTTTTAGTCTAATTCTTCCTTGATAATCAGCTCCAGGACTACCATTAGTTTGAAACCGCTCTGTTATCGTAGCAATTTGTTCTCCAAAAATAAATTTAGTTACGGGATCGTAAGACCAATTAAACTTATCGGCATAAGTGCCTAAAATAGCATCATTAAAAGTGCCTGTAGATTCAAAATCGAGTTCTAATCTAGCTAAGGATATACTAATCATTAATGGGTCTGTCGAAAATCTATCTAAGGGGAAATTTGTTTCATTAACTATTCTAAAAGACAATTCAGCCTTACCCACACTAGGGTTTCCTACCATCTCTATTGGAGAATCTATCATAGGTGCTGACAAGGAAATGTCTTGAGAATTTGCATTTTCGGTACTAATTAATACAAAAATTAGAATACTAAAAATTGAATAGATTGATTTCATTTTAAGACGGTTTAATGCTTGAGGGCATACTGCAGTCATAACATTTTTTTTAAATAAAGAGTTCCCTAATCAAAATAAGATGATACATGGTTGCTCTATGGTTGAGAATCTGTTAAATCTTAAGTTTAACAATTCAAATAATTCAATAATTAAGCCAATTGTGACAAGTAAGAAAATTATAAGAGCCCCTAACCTAAAAACAGCAAACATCAACAGTCACTAATCCGACACTTCAAACATCTTTGACATTTAATACAATTCAAAGTAGATTAATTATCAATAATTTATACATAATAACATATGTATATTTTAAAAAAACACGTTTCTAAATAAAATCTCATAAAAGATATTCTTTAATAAAAAGAAACAATATTCTCATTTCTAACCATGTCTTTCATTTTGGTAAAAAAGAGATTCTTTTTTTGACTTTTTTTTAAAAAATAGATTTCCTTGTTAGACCCTATTGACAAATATTTGACCATCCACACCTATCATTACATTGTATTTTTAGTCACTCAACAAGGTTTATTGTTAAATATGTGACTAAAAAAAAGCCCATTGTACGACAGATTTTTTTAAAAATTAATAAAAAATGATACTAGCTATGTATATTTGTATTATAAAAATTCGCAATACGTATCAAAACCAAGAAACCGTCAACCAAATTCATATTAACTACAATCTTAAGCGTTTTGAAACTAATTAAAAAACAGTACTTTTACTATAGAGGAAGGATTTTTCCATATGTCATTCATATGGAAAGAAGAAAAGATATTAGTTTTCGTGTAGGATTTACCGCTGCAATTGCCCGTTTTCCAATACAACTGACCACAAAGGACTTACATTATTATAAGAAAGAGTTTTTAGATTGGTACATTGAACATATTGACAAAAACGAATATTTATTTGAAAAATATTCAATAATAGATCTTGGTGTACTATCTCAAATTAATACAATACACAAACCTTTCAAATTAGATATTACTCCTCACGATAATAATAAATATTTGGCCAAGATAGAAGATGATGTTCTTAAAATTAACTTTCCAAATCAAGAAGAAGTATTAGCTTCTAAATTAAATATTAACAAAATTTCATTGAAGCTAATCACCGACTACTACTACCCTCGTGTCGTTAATCGTGTGCATCAATTGAACAAACAAACGTTAAACGCTAAAATAGCAAACATCAGATTAAAAAATAACCGTAGCAACTGGGGTAGTTATTCAACAAAAGGCAATATCAATATTTCTACTAGGCTATTATTTTCATCTCCTCAAATTTTGGATTCAGTGATATTACATGAATTATCGCATACTGTAGACCTATATCATTCAGAAAAATTTTATAACACGCTTTTAAAAATCAATCCAAATTATTACGAATCGGAACAATGGCTCAAAAAAAATAGTTTTTATTGCGATATTGGGAAAATGCCTTTTCTTTAGCCTCCTTTCATTAAATCGCTTGTATGTTTCACCACAAAATAGTAAGTCAAAATAAAGAAGATATTTGTATTTGGTTCAACTTAGATAACTATTCCAAATCTTTTATGGTTGACTGTGGTATGGCCAGAAATCTAACTCCTAGAATGGTTCTTAGCCTAGAAGTTTTATTTGTTTCGCATACACATATTGACCATTTCATAAATTTCGACTACATACTTAGACACCAAATTAAGGACGGTGGCAAAATGATTATATTCGGACCTAAAGGTATTGCCAAACAAGTCCAAGCAAAGGTCAGTGCTTATTTGTGGAATTTAATTGATAGGAATTTTATCACTTACGAAATACGAGAAATTATTGATTTAAATACTATTATTAAATCCGAAATAACCGCTCCTCATTGGGAATTAGAAAACAAAGAAATTATAAAAATAAAGGATAATATCATTTTTAGGAATAAAAAAATGGTAGCTAAATGTACTCTACTCAATCACAAAACAAATGTAGTTGCTTACCTATTCAAAGAACATGATTCTATAAATATAGATATATCGAAAATTAATTTTCATAAAGGCTCTTGGATGGGAGAACTAAAAGCTTCATTTATTAATAAAACACCAAAACAAACTATACAGATTGAAAATAAAACATTCGTAGCCGAAGACCTTTTCAAGTATTTATACAAAAAAAATGGTGATAGCTTAGGCGTAATTATGGACCATGCTCCAAGTAAAGAAAACCATAAATCTATTATTGAGTTATTTCAAGGATGTAATACTGTGTTAATAGAAAGTTATTTTAAGAATGAGGACAAAAGCCTTGCTGAACAAAAATTTCATAGCTATGCATCTCAATCTGGTGAGGTTTTAAGAAAAGCTCAAGTTAAAAATGCTATCCCTATTCATTTTTCAAAAAAATATAGTGTTGTTGACATCAAGAAACTGAAGTTGCAATTTTATACTGCCTTTGACAAAGAACTTAATTGTTAATAGAGAATATATATAAATCCATTTTGAATGGGTTCTCCATTATTAGGCTCTAATATATAATAATAAACGCCTTTGGGAACTACTCCTCTTTCAGATGTATATCCACCTTTAATAATCCCATTCCAATCATTTTGATAAGGTTCTTCTGAAAAAACAGGGCTTCCCCAACGGTTAAAGACGCTTAGCTTGGCATTAGGTGCCGATTGCATCAAGCCAGTGATGATGAACAAATCATTTTTTCCATCATTGTTAGGCGTAAAAGTTTCGGGAATTAGTAACTCTCCACAACGTTCCGCATCTAAAACATCAAAAATCCCATTATTATTACAATCAGGCATTGAGTCTACATGAAACTGTATGCTCGGATTGGTTTTGCTCTCTAGCAAATCTAAAAGTCCGTCTCCGTCCGAATCTATATCTCTAAAATTAGGGATGCCATCTCCATCTGTATCTCTTAGCATTATACCATTTCCTTTTTCTATAGCATCGGGAATACCGTCATCGTCTGTATCTAAGTCTAAATAATCGGGAATACCGTCATTATCCGTATCTATCGGGTTAGATGAATCACTACCTATTTCTATCAAATCTGAAATACCGTCGTTATCTGAGTCTTTATTACCTAAACTAATAAGAACCATCGTAGTGTCACAAGTAGAATAGTTATCACATACAATCACGCAAAGTGTATCCACCGTTTTGTTTTCAACAAAAGGGACTATGTATGTAAAACAATTATCTTCATTAAATATCATAGTTCCTACTATAACATCATCCGACGAAGCACATGTACTTAGATTTATAGCAGAGTTAGCCCAAGAAGTATCAATACAAACCGAAAAAACTTCGCCTGAAACAAACGAATCATCTAAAGTCATCACGCCTCTCCATGATGAGGTATCTATTGGAATAATCACTTTTCTCTCATCGCAACGTCCTTTTTGGTCGCATGCACGAACGCAAATGGTATCGGAAACGTCCGTAGGATTAGTATTTGTTTTATAACTAATGCATCCGTCGTTTAGTATAGAGTAGCTTCCTTGGCTTGAAGTTCCAGAATATAAGCCCTCGCAATTAGAAATGGTTATACCTTCTATAAACTTCCATCCATAGTCGAAACATATTTCTTTAGTTTCGTCAGGACTAAGAGGACTATTTGGGTATAAATATGTTGTTGTCGTTGTATCTATTCGCATCACTAAAATAGTGGAATCGCAAACATTATTTCCATCACAAAATACCACATTCAAACTATCCACTAATCGAGCAGGGTTACTATTTGCTATATAATTAACGCAGCCATTATTTTGAATGGTATAACTTCCCAATTCTGTTTTTCCTGAAATATTACCTTCATAATTAGCTCCTGTGAGGTCGTTATCTGTTTTCCAATCAGTATTTAAACAAAGTTCACGACTTACATCAGGTTTACTTGAAGTAGGAATATAAATAACATTCTGATTAGTATCTATAGGAATGACAATCATTGTGGTATCACATATTGTGTTATCACAAACTACTATACAGAGAGAATCTTTTGAAGAAGTTACAGACTCATTAACAGTGTACCCTATGCACCCTGCCCCATCTATTTGATACTGACCATTTAAAGAAGTGTTAGCCTTCTTTCCATCACAATCCGAAACATTTAGAGCAGATTGGTCGGTAACCCAATTTAAATCTAAACAGATTTTGATGCTAGTATCTTTAGTGAGGGGTTTCGGGTAATAAAAGATATTTGAAGTTTTCTTTATCGTTGTCTTTATAAACGCTTCTTTACATTTTTTCTCTTCATTACAAACTAGTACACATATACTATCAATAGTTGCTGTAGGTTTTTGTATTGCAGTATACGAAATACAACCCGATTCTTCGAACCTATAAACACCTTGCCCATTCATTCCTGTTACAGTAATGACGTTTTTAGTACATGGCATTATCTTCAGGGAACAATCACCAAAAGTTGTTTTTGCACAAATGTCAATGGTCTGGTTTGGTCTAACAGATTCTCCAGACGATAAAACAAAAGGCAAAGGGTTACACTCTTCATTAGCCAGATTATTATAAGTATTTGAAACAAGATTGTTATTTAAGAAAGTTATCTCATTCAAAAATCTATTTTCTGGAGCATCTAAACCGTTACGATCCACAGCAAATTCTTTTAAAGGCTCTATAGAAAGGGCGTTTAAAAAAGGGTGTGCACCATTATAGGTACTGTTATTAAGGCATTTTATATCTGCAGCACTAATATCTTGAAAAGCTAAAAGTGCTAGAAATGCCATAATAAACTTAAATGTCTGTTTAAAACTATGTAAATATTCAAACATACTTAAACTTTTTATAGTTGTTTTTAGTTATATCAAATCTTAAATTGATTCTAAAACAATTTAAAGTAAAAACATAAAACTAAACCCATCCAATAACGGCTTAATATTCTTTAAAAACTCAAGGTTTAATATAAAATAGGGAGTATTATTATAATTAGAAACACAAAAAGCGTACCTAATTTTAAAAAAACGAGGTTAATCATAAAAAACCTGCCCTAAAAAGAATACTATTTTTTAGGGCAGGTTTAGTACAGCTTATACATTAATTATCTAGTTAAATAGATATAACCATATTGAGTAGGTTGACCGTTATTAAATTCGATTGAGTAAAAATAAGTACCGACTGGTAAAGGAGCACCTCTAGAGATAAATAGCCCATCTCTAGATATTCCGTCCCAATCATTCATATACGGTTGAGCAGCATAAACTACCATACCCCATCTATTGAATATTTTCAATGCAGCATTAGGAGCTGTCTCTAATAATCCCTTAATAATAAAGAGGTCATTGTCACCATCTCCATTTGGAGTAAATGTCTGCGGAATCACCCTACTACAAGGTTGAGGATCTAATACATTATTAATTCCATCTTCATCGCAATCTGGTATATTTTCTTCGTCAAAAGGCTTCGATAAATCGCTAGCTAATTCAAAAAAGTCCGTTAACCCATCACCATCTGAGTCCGTATCTAAATAATTAGGGATACCGTCATTATCTGTATCTAGTAAGTCTCCAAATTCTCCTTTTTCGTAAGAATCAGGCAATCCATCATTATCAGAATCGGTGTCTCTATAGTCAGGAATACCGTCTTCGTCTGTATCTGCAGGTTCTTCTGCACCTCCTTCCTCTAAATCAGGAATACCATCATTATCAGAATCGGTATCTAAATAATCAGGAATACCATCTCCATCTGTATCTATTGGGTTGGATGAATCTTCTCCAATCTCAATATTATCAGAAATACCGTCTTGGTCTAAATCTCCTCCGCCCAAGTCAATTACAAATATTGTTGTATCGCAAGTGTTATAATCATCACAAACAATCAAACAAATTGAGTCAGCGGAAGTCTTCGGAGACACTTCTGCGGTATAAGTGACACAGTTTTCATCGTCAATAAAATAAAGGTTTGAATTGCTTTCATCACATGAAGTTATACCTACGGCTGTACTCGACCAAGTAGTATCAAGACATTCTGTAAGTAATTCACCAGGTAAGACAAAGCCCTCAACAATTACTCTACCTCCGTTATTCGTTGTATCTATTGGCATAACTACATAGGTATTGTTACATAGTCCATTTTCATTACAAACCATAACACAAACCGTATCAGAAGAACTAGTAGGGTTATCTATAGTGTTAAATGTTACACAACCATTTTCATCAATTGAGTAACTTCCTTGATTAGAAATACCTGCCGTATAACCATAACAATCCGTTATCGTTGTCTCAGAATTAGTTGCCCATTCGTAATCTACACAAATCACTCTGGTTTCAGATGGATTTAGCGGGCTAATCGGCCGAACAAAGTTTGATGTTGTGTCTATAGGAATAACTACATTAGATGTATCACAAACTTGATTATCATCACAAACAACCACACATATAGTATCTACTAAAGATGATGGATTATTATTTACTAAATAATCGACACAACCATTGTCACGAATAGAATAACTCCCATTAGTAGATTGTCCCATAATATCCCCCTTACAGTCGCTGAAAGTTAAATCGTCTGTTGTATTCCAATCTAAGTCGATACAAATAGTGTTATTCTCGTTTGGACTACTTGGAATATTAGGGAATATTTCATTTTTCAGAGTATCAATTGGAATTATATACATAGTTGTATCACATACTCCGTTTCCATCACAATAAATCACAGAAACTGAATCCGTAGGATTGGTAATTGTTTCATTAACTGTATAAATCAAACAACCATCTACATCAATAACATAATTTCCTTGATTAGCAACCCCACTAGCATTGCCACTTAAATCAGTAGTATAATAGTTCGAAGTTGTATTCCATGTAGGAATATTGCACAATTTAATAGTTTCTTTTGGTTCTACAGGAGTCTTTGTAAATACTAACTTTTGGGAAGTATCTATTGGTATAATTACAGTAGACGTATCACATACTCCATTTTCATCACAGACTACGACACAGGCACTGTCTATATGTGCTGTCGAAGAAGCATTGCTCGTATAAGTAATGCAACCATCAGGAGACGTAAAATAGGCTCCTTGACTTGTAACACCTGAATTAAATCCGTTACAGTTAGTTACTGAATTAATATCTGAACTTAACCAATTGTTGTCTATACATATTATTTTAGTTTCTCCTGGCTCTATTGGGCTTTCAGGGTATACATATTTCGAAGCTGTATCTATTGATATTACATAGCGTGTCGTATCACATACTCCGTTTGCATCGCAAATAACTACACATGCCGTATCTGTATTTGAATTCGTTATTGTGTTTGCTGTATATACGATACAACCTTCTGCATCTACATCATACCTGCCTTGCCCATTCGCCCCACTAATATCCGTCAAACCTCCTGCACAACTATTCGCTGTCAATGGACTTGAACTCACCCAACTTGTATCTAAACATAAACTTACTTCTTCTCCTCGCTCTATCGTAACCTCTGGGTATACATATTTCGAAGCTGTATCTAGTGCAATTACATATCGCGTAGTGTCACATACGCCGTTTGCATCGCAAATAACTACACATGCTGTATCTGTGTTTGAAGTCGTTATTGTGTTTGCTGTATATACGATACAACCTTCTGCATCTACATCATACCTGCCTTGTCCATTCTCTCCAATAATATCCGTCAAGCCACCTGCACAACTACTCGCTGTCAATGGACTTGAACTTACCCAACTCGTATCTAAACATAAACTTACTTCTTCGCCTCGCTCTATCGTAACCTCTGGATATACATATTTTGAAGCTGTGTCTATTGATATTACATAGCGTGTCGTCCTACAGATTTCATTAGAATCACAAACTATAACGCAAACTGTGTCCGTATTTGAAGTCGTTATTGTGTTTGTTGTATATACAATACAACCTTCTGCATCTACATCATACCTGCCTTGTCCATTCTCTCCAATAATATCCGTCAAACCTCCTGCACAAGATACTGAAGTCATAGTACTGGTTTCCACCCAACTTGTATCAGAGCAAAATTTAATGGATTCATCTCGATGAACAGTGTTTTGGGGGTAATCAATTTCGGTACATAAATTAAGAGTAGAGTCTCTTGACAAATTTAAAGATTGCCCACCAGGAGAAGCTAATTTAGGAATACCAACAGAGTCTACATCTCCTTTTAACACTCCATTTAAGATTGAAGAATATTCGAATTCCATCCCCCCTTCTTTAGCATCATAACAACCATCTCCGTCGCTATCTAAGTCCTTACTATCTGCAATACCGTCTTCGTCCGTATCTATTTCACTAGTTAAATTAAAAAATAAATCATCCCACTTTACACGAGAATTTTTTCTATCATAAATATAAAATCTAATTTTGTGTGTCTTATTACTCTCCAAATCAGCAGCCAACTCATTTCCAATGGAAAGGTATCCGCCTTCTAACATTTTTCCAATTTGAATGTCTTCTAGTAAAACGGTAGGGTTTGCAAAATCAGGTTCTGAACTAACCTCAATAGCTATTTTAAAATCACCATATAACCTTCCTTCATCTCCTCTACTAGTATAAAATCCTAAAGATATATTATTTAAAATCATATTATTCTTTGGGGTTAATCCCACTTCTACATAATCATGATTAGCTTTTGCATCACTGAAATTAGATTCGTCGGCTCCATCTAAAAAATAGTTGTATGTTCGACTCCCGTACTCTGTCAATCCTATACCGAAATCAGTATCCATGGTTGATACTAATTTGGATTCGAACCCATTTGAAATCACTGCTGCATCAGAGGTACCGCCGTTTTCATTATGTGTCCATTCTATTTTTCCTCTCTCACTCTCCGTTATATCTGTAATACCATCATTATCATCATCTAAATCTATAACATCAGGTATATTATCTCCATCTGTATCTTCTTCTACTATTATAAACAATGAATCTTTAATACATATTGGGGTTGGCACCTCATCATCACATAGTTCATAAATTATAGTGTCACTTCCATAAAAATCTACTGGTGGTGTATATGTTATTGTACTATCCGACGAGTTATAACTTACTTGTCCCCCTTTAATAGATGATGATGGAACAGTTATGTTTAATGTATCGTCGTCAACATCTATGTTATTAGAAAGAATATTTATACCTAAAGAAGAATTAGGTGAATTTTCAACAATCTTAGCACTCTCGTTACCACTAGTTGGTGAATCATTAATAGGTTCTACGGAGACAAAAAATGTATCTGCCACACAAGTATCGCTTGCTGTCGCATTCGCTGTATCACAAACGAAGTAGATTATTGTATCACTACCAAAGAAGTCTTTTGCGGGGGTATAAGTAATACTACTATCTACTGGGTTATAGCTTACTATTCCACCTTGAGTAGTAATAGTATCATTTCCTAATGTTACGGTAAGGGAATCTCCATTAGGGTCAGAATTGTTTTTCAAAACATTTACAACCACACTACTATCTTCGTTTATTGTCTCGGTCTCAACACCTGAACTCACAGGGTCACAAGCTGTTGAGATTGTTGAATCCTGATATGACGTATCGGCTACTACATAGCCCGAATTAACACCATCTACTCTACCTAAACTGTCTACCATTAAACCTGAAGCTATGGTACCTGTCCCTAAGATTCCATTATTATCCCCATCTAAAAATCCAGCTTCTAATGCATCGAAACATCCATCATTATCAATATCTAAATCAAGATGATCTTCTTTACCATCATTATCTGTATCTTGACAGGTTGAGGTAAAAGTTAAATAGTAGTTATCTCCTCCAGCTCCATGTGTCACAACAAGTGAATCAGTTCCTGCAGGAATCCTAGCAGAAAACCCTCCTCCATTAACGGCGTTGTTTTCAGATACCTTAAAAGTAGAAGTAGAAAGCCCTATTCCATCATTTATAGTCTCTATATCTCCCGTAGACATATAGATATCTGTGTCTAAAGCTGAAAAATGAATGTAAATATCATTAGGTAATTTGGGTGAAAATTTAAAAATGTATGTTGCTTTATTCGAATCTGCTAAATCATACACTTCATTCATGTTAAATGCTAAACCTGCTATATTGTGTCCATCATTTCCTTTAAAGTTTCTTCCCGTAGCTGTTATTCTAGATCGGCGTAAATTCGCATTTTCTGTTGCTACGATTTCTACCTGGTCTAATTGTCCTTTTACTATAAACTCTTCACTCGTTGTATTATCCCAATCTGTCCATTCAGGGTTACATTCTAGTGAATCTAAAATTCCATCATTATCATCATCAATATCTAAATAATTTATTAGTGAATCTCCATCAAAATCCATATCCTCGATGGCATCTCTAAAATCGACATTTCCATAAAACGGTATATTTAAATCAGAATCTGTGTCTGGTAAAAATATTGCTCCACTATCTAACGTATCGTTAACATCCCAGTTTAAGCTATTGTTATCATAGCCATCTAATAATCCATCACCATCTGTATCTGTATTAGCACTTAAAACAAAGCCAGCTTCTTTATAATCTAAGATACTGTCATTATCAGAGTCTACATCTAT
>CALAJP010000125.1 GCA_937922815.1 uncultured Saprospiraceae bacterium | reverse complement strand
CTTTAAAAAAATTAGATAGTTTATTTTTTTTTGTTTTCATATGTATTAAAATTAATGATTAATATTCGTAATTTATAAATAAATAAGCTGTAATTATGAGTTTGTAATATCTTTCGAAAAGGGGCAATATAAACCACAACGTGTTTGTATATGAAAAGTAGCGGATTTTACACAAGAACTTTTCGGATTATAACTGGTGTTTAATTGATTGATTACCTTTGGGTTAAGCACTAAAACCGCTATTTTTTATATACGTTGTTGTGGTGCGTTTTTTTCAGAACGGAAGGTCATCATTTTCCTCAATTTCTCTCCTCCTTTGATGTGGTTCAGCTAAATTATACCAACCTGAAAGTTGTAAATAACATCTTTCTTCATCATCATTTGGTGACCACCATCTTGCTAACGATATTCTTAAAAGCGTTCCTGCTGGAATAAGTTGAACAGGATTTTGAAAGCCTACAAATGTTATTTTTCGGTTTGTTCCTTCTATTTGATATCTAACTTTTTCATTGTAATCATTACGTGTCAAATCGTGATTAGGTATCCAAAAACCAACGCTATTTCTTGGGATATTACCTGTTTCAGAAATATATCCACTTCCTGCTCCTGTCCATTGAATACAACTGTCAAATATAATGTTAGAATTACCATTCCAAATTGGTATAGAGGGATTAAGTTTTTCTCTTAAATAGGTAACCATATTTGATGTTGGATTAAACTTAAATTTGAACTTCCAATTATGAACTAAAATATCTTCAATGTGTGGTGCTCTGCGATTTTGTCTTTCTGTGAATTGAATTGTGTATACATCTCCAACATTTAGATTAGTATCTGCATTTTGATTATATTCATTCTCGTCTAAAAGGCGAACAAATCTCCCATTTGCCAAAACCCCACCAACACAAGCAGATGATGACATATGTGTTTTAGAAACAATAATTACATCCATTATAAGTGAGTTATTTTATATCCAATTTTTTCAAGTTTATCAGTTACGATTGACCTATGACAAGCCTCTGGTTTTTCTTCAACACAGAATAGAACAACTCTACTTGCTCCAACTTCATCAAGTTTATCTATAAAAGAATCAAAGTCAAAATTCCCTAAAACTCTATCTTTATACGCTATAGTGAAAATTTTCCCTAATTTATTTCTATCACGTTTTAATTCTCCTTTTTGTGCATCTGCTTCTTTTTGTAAATCTCTAATTTCTGAAGTTGGTGCAAGGTCTAAAACGTGACCGTATTTAATATCTAAATCATTAAGTTTTTCCTGTAAACGATTGCTGTTTACAAAAGAATATTTTGCTCCTCTAACTCCTCTACGTTGTCTTATGTCGCAAAACGTATCTATATTGTTTTCCGTTAGTTTATTAAAATACTCTGCTTCTGTTGAGTTGTAAACTCCTATTGTAAAAAATTCCATTTATTAATATGATTTTCGGGAAGTAAAGTCCATTTCATTGCCAAATAAGTCAACTGTTCCTTTTCCTTTTGTTAGTTCGTTCATTACTGATAGTTGAGATTTTGTTCGTTTGGCTGAAACTATATGATTTAATGAAACTTTTTCTTTTAATAATTCTTGTCCAATTAATTTACTTCTATGACATTCTTCTGGTTTTGATTCACTACACATTATTGCAAGATTAATTTTTTTGTCATTTGCAGTAGTTAATCTTTTTAAACCTTCTTTAAAAAAATCCTTTTCCTTAATTAAGTCGTAAACGACTTTACCATCATAATCATAGCAACTTCTGTCGGAAGGTAAACCACCTAAAGTTTCTCCAACAAAAACATAAGTAATTTGATGTTTTTTTAATTCGTTGTCAAGTTGTGCTTGATTAAATTGAGGATTCCATTTTGAATATGGTTTTGACCTAATATCAAGCAAAAAATGAATGTTAAAAGATTTTAGTTCATTTATGAAATCTTCTATCTTTTTATTTCCGTGTCCTATTGAATATATTGTTGACTTATTCATAATCTCAAAGTTACAAATTTTTCTTGATTTTTCGATTTTCCTCAAATGCACCACAACGTTGTTGTATATGGTTTGTTGCGTGGTTTAAGCAACTAATTTAGTAAATAATTACCGACCAAGAAAGTCCGCGAGGACTTTCGTAAGTAGGCGAGAAGCCAGCAATAAATTATATACGGTGTTACCTTTAGTTGTTTTTCGTTTATAGTCTATATTTTATCGGATTTGCTGCTCCTTTTTTCTTTGTATGAGCCAATGATTTATTTATGTATTTTTCTCGTATTTCAGATTTTGCAATTTCTCCATTAAATCCCCAACGATTTTTTCTTTTATTATTCGGTGTTTCAATTTCGTACCATTCGTGAATTTCAAAAACTTCGATTATTATTCCACAATATTCAGAAAGCGCATATTTAGTCGTTTTCCTTTTTTGTTCTCCAACAACCCAAGCCTGTTTAGTCGATTCGTAAATTTCGTTACTTGAATTTCCTCTCACATATTTCTTGTTGATGTTTATAATAATTACTGGGTCAGTCAATTCGGTCAGCGGTTTTGCATTATGAATTCGGACAATTTCGTCAGCAGTCATAAGTCCTTTTCCGCTTGAGTGATGTCCTAAAACTAAATTTGAAAATTCAAACCCGAATTTATTCCCAAAGTCAATTATTGAGGCTTCAATTTCAAACGCTTCTTTTTCCGTTAATCCGTGTCTTATAATTATGTGTTCAACTTCAAGTCCGCTATCTATAATCTCTCGAATTGTGTCAAGTTTTAAATTAGAATAGTCATCTTTAATCGCACAATTTTGGTGATTAAAAACTCTGTTTCCAATTCCTTTACCAATGTAGAATGGTTTATTATCAGTCGGATTTATTAATGCGTAAACATAGAAATCAAGTTTTTCAATCGTTAGTTGGTCAAACATTCAGCGGTTTTTGGGTAATTAAAGGTAACGGTCTAGTGTATGATTTCGTTGCGTGTTTAAGCACTAAAGTTAGCAAATAAATCACAGATAGAAAGTCCGCGAGGACTTTCGTAAGTAGGCTATAACTAGCAATGAATTATACAC
>CALAJP010000124.1 GCA_937922815.1 uncultured Saprospiraceae bacterium | reverse complement strand
CCAGCGTAATGACCTTTCTTACCTTTACCTAGAACTATTCTTCCGTCGGAATAAAAGTTTTTATCGGTTAGAGGTACATTTACCACCATTTGTTTTCCATTAACGTAGAGTTCTACATAATTAGATTCTACATCGTAACTTACCGTAAAATGTAACCATTGATTTACATCGGTATATGCAGTATCTGATTGAATTACTTGATCACCAATAGTCCATTCAAATTGATTAGAAGCATTGAAACCAAATTCCATATCGCCTTTGGAGAAGATTGTACCTTCTTTTAATTCCGCTCTACGTGTCCAAAATTCAATCGTAAATGATTTGTTCGCAATGTTAGAACCTGCAAGAATATTTGCATGGTCGTCAATTCCATCAAAAAATAAAGCACTATTATGCCTAATCTCAGCACCATTGAGTACGCCTCGAACAGAAAAGTTACTTCCTAATAATAAACCGCCTTGAATATCTTCATCAAATGTTATCATAACATCGTCACCTGGGGATAAAATTCCATCACCTGGCTGTGGTGTTCCAAACAATTTTGGCTTTTTGGTATCTTTTATTCCAGATAGTACATCAGAAGAATTGAATGTATTGTTGGCACAAACCGTTAATGCCCTGATATCAAAATCTCTATCTTGTAAATCACCTATTTTCCATTGATAATCTTGGAAAGATTGATTGTCAATAAATGTTTTGGGCTCATTTGCAGCATCGTATTCAGCTTGGTTGACATAATAAATCATATCTGTTTTCCATGCTGAGGTAGATGTAGGTTTGTATTGAAATTGAATTTTTTCAAAATTCTCATTCGATAAATCATAATCCCTGATACGAAGATTCATAATATAATCTGTAGCATTGTCTTTATTTTGAGTTATTCTTGGACTATTGCTATTGATCACCCATTTGTCCAATACGTTTTCGATATTTACTGAGGTACATACAGGCTGAAAAGTAGCTGAAATCTTTACGGTATCAGCAATATCTTCTCTGGGGTCTCCTGGGTCATATTGACAATTGGAATGAAGGATCAATCCAATATCTTCATATTTGAATTCATCAGGACGAGTTTTTTCGATGGTAATTACTTTATTTACGCTTTCGCCAGCAGGGATAAATATAACCCTACCATTATTGATAGCAGTTCCGTCCATTTTGATGGTAGCCCCATTTTGATTGCTTTGCTCATCAATAATCAATGTATAAAAACCTTCGTCACCTGTTTCACTCACATTTCCTAATTGAATATTAAAAATAGCAGGCTTATCTTCTGGAATATCAGAAACAATGGCATTAGAAACTGTGATTTGTGGTACTTCTATTCGCTGAGTAGCAGCACTGAGTATTTTACCTGGCTGGTAATATTGAGTTACTGTTTCTCCTTCGTAAGGGCATGAACTTTGACCACCTCGGGTTTTGAAAATAGTTCCGTTACGATTTGGTGATTCGTGGATATCGACACTGTAATAGTTACCTTCATCTTCATCTTCTAAGTGATAACCAAAAGTTGTTGAGTTTTCTTCTGTTGTTCCAATTGAGGTGCTATTAGATATTGTTAACCTTCTTTCCATTTCAACCGTTGTCCCCATGCCTAAGACTGAAAAACCCATTTTGGTTGCAATAAAAGGGCTAATTGTTAAATTAAATTTTGACACAGATTCATTTGAAGTGGAAACGGTTTGAGAACTTTCGTAGATGCTTCCAGCATCAAAAGAAACATTTTTCTCAAGATTGGAAATTATTTTTTCAGTTTCATTCTGAGCTAAAATATTTTTCCACTGTTGAATTTGTTGGTTATAAAACCTAACTGAATCAATATGGAAATCATCGTTTTCGTCAGTAGGAACATCAACAGTATATTTATAAGAATCACCCTTGATTGTTAATTTTGAGCCATCGAGTATAACTTCTGCATCAGTATTGTTAGAACCATATTTTTCATCATTCTCAGAGTAAATAGAAGAGTAGTTGGTACTATTTTTTAGAAAAATATTTCTTAATGTTTCAAAATTAGGAATAAGATAATTTTCAATATGGGATTGAGTAAACTGAAATGCTGTTCCGAATTCTGGATTTATTCTTAATGCGACATCCAAACCTAAAGAAAAGTCATCGTTTAAAGGTAGACAAGTTTGGTCGACTGGACATTTCTCTTTAGGTATTATTTTTAAGAAATTTGCTAAACCATAAACTATATTGGTAGAATTTCCAATATATACATCACCTTCCTCACCAACAAAAGAAGGCGAACTACTTGTTTCCCATCGTTGAGTATTCGTAACTGTTTTTTCCCAAGTATTATCTTTATTAAATTCAGTACTAATATCAACGCCTGCTTTAATATCAAGAATTGTTTCATTAGTAGTAATTACTCCCGCTCCTAATCCAGCAAAAGTAGTTAATTCTGTACCTAAGTCAACCTCCACTGAATTACTAGCTGATACTCCTAATGAGAAGTTGTTTTCAATCTTCATAGTAGATGTACTGCCTTCTTCTAAAAATGAATAACTATTTGTGCCTGGAGGATCTCTCAGCACCATATTTATTTCGTCAGGTCCAGTTGTAACAAAATTATTTCCAGTAGCTATTCCACCTAATAAATACGCTCTAAACGTTTCGCCATTATAATTCCATTCCGTAGTTATGGACTGGTTATTTCCTGTGAATGAAGTAATACTCATTGTTTTAGTATAACTAAAATTATCTCCATTACTACTAGCAGTTAAATTTGGTAATCCACCTGTAAATTTATACTTAACTTTTCCAAAGTTATCTAATTCCAATTTTTGCTTATCGTCATTGGTCGCTAAGGCATTTTGAATTTCTACAACACCATCAGTTACAGGAACTAATTCTTCTTTATTTCCATTATCAGCGTTGATGTATTTTTCAAATACACTTACTTCTAACTCATATTGTCCTCTTTGATTAAAAATAGGATAATTAGTAAGCGGGTTTCCTGAATCATCTACTAATGATAATATGGTAGGTTCTTCTCCATCTTCCCCTTCTAGCTCAATTTCTCTTTCCCAGAATGCAATTTCTCCATCTGTATTGGTTACTTCAATGCTAGGTACTTCTCTATATATCAAATCTAAGTTGTGTTGATATTGAACACTATCTACTCGATATGTGTATAAAGTATCGCCATTGGTTTTAATTACAGGGGGTAATTCAACACTATCCACTTCGGTAGTAAAATTGAAAGCATTGCTCAAATCTACCAAGGAATGGAAGGTACTTGGATAAGTATAATCACCTGCTTTGATGGAATTGATTACATATTTCTCAGGTAAAAGGTAAGCCACAAATTCTCCCGTTTCTTTATCTGGATTAATAGTAATGACTCTTTCGTTGCCTGAAGCAACACTAAATTCAGTACTTCCTGCATCTTTAAGTTCTCCAGCCTTATAATATTCATTGTTCCATACTCCTGAAGTGTCTCCTTGTGCTAAATCGTATTCTCTTTGGGTTCCCAGCTCGATAGTAGCATGTCCGATATTGTTTTCTGTTTTACCTTGGCCGATTGGTTTAGCAGCTTGTTTAGGGCCACCCACTACCTTACCCACTACTTTGATTTTGGTTTCATCAATAACTCGCTGTTGGAAAGTATAGGGTTGTTGAAAATCAAATAATTCATCGGGGTCAGCTGGAAAACGACCATCATCTTTGAAGGTATGCCCGTGTTTTTCAAATTGAATTGAATGTCTTCCAATAGGAATATCAAAATCAAATTTCCCAGTTGCATCAGTTACAATAGGTTGTCCATCAGAATTAACAGCCGTTCTACCATCTATTTTGACACTAACACCAGCAACAGGAAAAAATGTACCTTCATAATAGACTTCTCCTTTTACAGGGAATGAAGCGATATCAGTGAAGTCAACATTATTAAATACATTCGCCCCAGGCCCGAAATAAAACAATTTTTGATTAGGATCAAATTCATGTACTTGATAAATTGGAGTAATATTGTAATTCGTACCTGTAGAAGAATAGGGGATACCAGAAATGATATAATTTCCATTTTTATCGGTGATCCCTTTTACAGACAATTGTCTGTTGTTGGGGATGTCATCAGACCAAGTAGCATTTCTGATGGCACCATGTTTTTCATTGAAACTGAATCCTTCTCTTGATAAATCGAAAAATAC
>CALAJP010000123.1 GCA_937922815.1 uncultured Saprospiraceae bacterium | reverse complement strand
AAAATAAACAATTAAGCTCTTTTTTAGGTTTTATATATTTGAAATCAAAATTAAGACCAATAATGAGCTTTTACAATTTATCAATTAATAAACCTTCGGGCGAAAAAATAACTTTGGACGAATACAAAGGCAAAGTTGTTTTGATAGTGAATACGGCTACTAAGTGTGGCTTGACACCTCAGTTTGATGCTCTCGAAAAATTACATCAAAAATATAAGGATGGTGGTTTGGTTGTTTTAGGAACACCTTGCAATCAGTTTGGAAACCAAGAACCGCTTCAAAATAACGAGATGGTAGAATCTTGCCAGCTTAACCATGGAGTTAGTTTTCAGTTGACAGAAAAAATTGAAGTGAATGGCGATAATACACACCCGCTATATCAATACCTAAAAAGCGAGTTGAAAGGACTGTTAGGGAATAATATAAAGTGGAATTTCACTAAATTTTTGGTCGATAAGACAGGAAAACCTTTCAAAAGATACGCACCTATTACAAAACCTGAAAAAATCGAAAAAGATATTATTCGCTTGTTGAAATAAACCCTAATTTTTGAAAAGATTTGAGTGTAATCTCTTTTCTGCTTTTTGGGAAATATTTCATATCAAAATCATTGTTAGGTTCGATGTTAGTGGCAAAAAAGTACAAATTATTTTCAGTTTCGAGGTAGCCAACAAACCAGCCATTGTTATTGCCATTTTGGATAGACCAGCCTGTTTTTCCACTTAATTTATAACTATTATTTTCTTCCATAAGCATTACTTTTTTCATAACATCGAAAGTGTTTTTCTGAATAGGCAATTTGCGATTGTAGAATCGTTGAAGAAAATCTATTTGTTCTAGTTGGCTAATTCTAGATTTTCCTTCCAACCAAAATAAATCTAATGTAGCAGCATCAAAAACCATAGTACCAAAATTTAATTTTTGAACGTAAGTTTTCATTTTACTAAGCCCTATTTTTCTAGCCAATCCTCGATAGCAGGGTACACAAGAGTATTGAAAAGCTTTTTTTAGCGTTAAATCCTGTTCCCATGCCTCGAACATTTTTTCTTCACCATCCCATTCAAAAACATAATTTTTATCCGATATTATACCTATTTCTAAACCAATAATAGAGTTAGGAATCTTGAAGGTAGAAGCAGGCAAATGTTTCTTTAATGTCCAATTATGATTATTAGAAATGTATTGATTTTTTTGAGTATCAAATATGAGGACAGAACCCTCTAAATTTGATTTTTTTATCAATAAGTCTAAGGTGTCGGACTGTATTAGGGTAGGAGAATTTGAAATTACTTTTTGGGAAGGCATTTCTTGACAAGCCAATAAGCCAATTAAACTTAAAATGGGTAATAATGTTTTCATGATTTTTTTGTCTAAAAAAGTAAGTAAATACCTATTGCGATTAAAATGATGGCTTTAATTTTAGCAATATTTTTTAAAACATTTTTTTGATAAATATAAGACCTAATAGTAGCAGAAAAAATAGCGATTAAGCTAAAAATAATAAAGGCTTGAATGATGAATATACCGCCCAAAACAAACATTTGTATAACAACAGGAATTTCTGTTTTTCGTATAAATTGAGGGAAAAATGCCAAGAAAAAAATACTCACTTTAGGGTTTAAAACATTCATAATTAAACCTTTTCTTATTTGATGTATTGGCGGTTTGTATTCTTGAGTGCTAGTCTCTTCTATTTGAGGAGGAAGTTCTTGAAAAGCAAGGTAAGCTAAATAAAAAATGTATCCTGCCCCGATGTATTTAATAGCATTAAAAACAAATTCGTTTTGCGTAATAAAGTAGGACAGCCCAAAAGCTGCCAATGAAATATGAAATAAAACGCCTAGCGACAAGCCCAACGATAAGAAGATTCCATGTGTTTTCCCTTTGGATAAGCTTTCGGTTAGAACAAAAATATTGTCTGGTCCAGGCATCACCGTTAAAGCGATAGACGCCCAAAGAAATGAAATGATTAAAACTGAATCCATTTTAAAATAAAACTTTAGTTACAGAGGAAGATATGTTAGGTAGTTTACTAATTTGTTAGAAATGCCTGAATATTAAATAAATAGTTAGTAAAAATTTGTATAATGTGTTACTTTTTTGATGGTTTTACTTCTAAATATTAAATCGATTAGTGATTGATATTAGAAATGTCCCAAATTTAATCCCATCTTCTGTAAAGTAATTATTTCGAAGCATAAAAATTAAGCCTATGCGTTCTTTATTATTAGCAATTGTATTGCTTATTATTTGGATTTTCTTGTGTGGTATGTTCATTGTACCCAGATGCTGCCAACCTACTGAGGTGGTTGCAACAGTGCCTCCAAAAATCCAACCTGTGTTGAATAACTCGATTGACGTGAGAGATAATAGCAGTTTGATAGCCTCTTTTTCAGAAGGTATATTGTTTGATAATAATGATGACAAACCAATTATTTCATTGAAAGATAGTAGCGTTATTACGAAACTATCTGCTTACTTGAATAACAACCCGAATAAACGCCTTGTGATTGAAGGTAAAAATAAAAATGACGAGCAAAATACTTCTGGTTTGGCAAGTTTAGGAATGGCGAGAGCATTGAGCATAAAAGATTTATTAGTAAAGAAAGGTACTTCTTCTGACCAAATCGATATTCAACCAATAGTAGACAATGATATGAAGTTAGAAAGAGGCCGGTATTCAGATGCAATATCGTTCGGACTCGGCGAAGTAGCGTCGAATAATGATAACCTTGATATTGCAAATTTAGAAGCGGAAAAACCTAAAATTTATTTTGCTAAAAATGCAAATTCATTGATTATCACTCCTGAATTGAGAACTTATTTTGAGAAAGTAAAGAAGTACTGTGACAAGTACTCTTCCTCAAAAGTTCAGCTTACAGGGCATACCGATGCTTCTGGAGATAGAAATTACAATATAGAACTAGGCAGAAAGAGAGCTAATTTTATTAAAAATTATTTGATTAGGCAGGGCGTACCCAGTAACAACATAGTCGTATCTTCTAAAGGTCCTGATGAACTTATTTCTAATCAAAATACACCGCAAGCAGATGCTCTAAATAGAAGAGTAGAAATGAGCGTCTCAAAATAAAAATTAGCTTATTTAATTGAAAATAAAAACGAAAAACAATGATATTACTTACTATTTTTACAACATGTTTTTGGTACTGGCTTTTAGCTGGTTTAGGATGTTTTCTATTAGGTTTGATTCCATGGTTTTTTAACAGAGAATGGAAAACAAAATGGGAACATTGCAATAGTGAAAACAAAAACAAGGAGCATAGAATCTCTACTTTAAAGACGGACATTCAAGCACTAAATGATTCTCATCGTACAACAGATGCTGAATTACAGAAAATTAATGGGTTGTATGCCGACTTGAATAATAATTTTGGCAACGAAGTACGCTATAAAAAAGAATTACAACGATTGTTAGACGAGGCCAAACTTTCTAATGCTGACTTATCCGATAAATTAAAAAGAGAACAAGAAAGATACAGTCATGCTACCGACCAGTTGAGGCAAATACCTACTTTAGAAGCCAAAATAAAAGAATTGGAAGCTATCATTGCTAATTTAAAAACCGATAATGCTGCCGAACGAAGTAAGCTAATTTCAAGCCACGAGAGTTTCATCTTACCATTAAAAACAGACTTGAATAATAGTAAGACTGCATTAGAAAAATTGAAAGCAGAACATCTGATTGTTATTGAAAATAAGGACAAAGATTTTGATACTAAACTAGGTGGAATAACACAAGAGCATAGTTCTATAGTATCAGGTTTGAATGCTGAAATTGATAAACTAAAACAACAAATAGTAGATAATGAAGCCTCTTTGCATGAAAAAATATCAGGTTTAAACATTAATATTTCTGATTTAGAAGCCAAATTAGCGGACTGTGAATCTTCGCAGCAAGAAAGTATTGTTGAAAAACCTCTAGATGCGAATGGACTTATGTCGGCTCATGATGCTCAGGAAGAATTGAAAATAGCCATGGGGCAAAAACTTTCAGTGGCTACGGCGAGTGAAAAAGATGACTTGCAAAAAATTAAAGGCGTAGGAGGATTTATTGAAGATAAGTTGAATAACTTAGGCATATATACTTTCAAACAAATCTCTGAACTAGATGATAATTTGGTTAACGTAGTGACTGCGGCTATTGCATTTTTCCCTGGTAGAATACAGCGAGACAAATGGGTGAGTCAGGCTACCGAATTGATGAAAAACCCTAATCCTGTAAGTAAATTGGCTAAAAAATCTAATGATGATTTAACAATAGTCGAAGGAATAGGCCCTAAAACAAATCAATTGTTACATAATAATGGCGTGAATAATTGGGCGGAATTGGCAAAAGCTACACAAGAAGAATTGCAGAAGATTTTAGATATTGGCGGTTCCTCATTTGGATTTTTGAATCCAGATACTTGGCCAGAACAAGCCGCTTTAGCCGCAGAGGGAAAATTTGATGAGTTAGAAAAATGGCAAGATGAAATGGATGGAGGAAAAAGGTAGAAAACTATAGCAAACTGAATAGTTTTACTACTTTTGCGGCATGAAAAATACTTTATTATTGATAGCTTTGTTATCTAGTACTTTTATTCATGCCCAAATTGTGACGGACAGACCCGACCAGACTGAAAGTTCTTCGACGGTAGGAGCGAAGAACTTGCAGATTGAGACAGGTGTTTTGTTAGGGTTTGAAGGCGAAAACGAACCTTCAACTCAGCAAATATTAGCACCTACCACTTTGTTTAGATATGGATTAAACGACAAATTTGAATTAAGGTTTGTTAGCCAATTCGAATCTATAAAAGTAGGAGCAGACAGGTTTCAGGGCATTGCTGATTCTGAAATTGGGTTCAAGGTAGAATTAGGTTCAAATGAAAAAACAGAGATTGCTTTTTTATCTCATTTAGTTCTTCCTTTAGGTACTGAGGAATTAACGGGGAATCGTTTTGGAACAGTAAATAAATTATCCATTTCACACGGATTTAATGAAAATGTAGGCTTAGGTTATAATATCGGTTATGACTATTTTGGTGAAGGAGATGGAAGTTTAACATATTCGTTGGCACTTGGTGTCACGGTTAACGAAAAAGTGGGGATTTATGTAGAGCCTTATGGCGAACTCGTTGATTTTGATAAACATATATCTAATTTTGATGCGGGTTTTACCTATCTGATTAATGAAAATGTACAACTTGATTTTTCTTTTGGAGTAGGATTAAATCAAAAAATGAATTACCTTTCATTTGGTATAAGTTCATTAATTCTTAGTACAGAAAAATAAATGTATAGGTTCTTCCATAATCAAAATTTTTTCACAAAAGGATACTCTGCTCGTATTTTTAAATCCGATTTTTCTGCGGGTTTATTATTGGCAATAGTGGTTATTCCTCAAGCGATGGCTTATAGCTTGTTGGCTGGTTTACCGCCTGTTCATGGTTTATATGCGGCGATGGTAGGCTCTGTTATCTATGCATTAGGCGGGACGTCGAAGCATCTCGAAGTTGGACCCACTGCAATTGAAGCTATGCTTACGGCATCTGCAATTTCTTTGGTAGTTCCCGAAGGGCTTTCTGTTTTGTCAACATTAGCATTAATTACGATTACTATTGGAGGTATTCAATTACTAATCGGATTATTTCGGTGGGGCTTCTTGGTCGATTTTATTTCTTCTCCTGTTTTGTCAGGTTTCACTTCGGGTGTAGCAATTTTGATAATCATCAATCAGATTAAGCATATTTTTAATGTCCCTTTAGAGAATTGCCGAACGGTAACTGGATTTTTCAGACAGATCGAGTTGTTAGGAACTTCACATTCTTTTACGGTATTAATTAGCTTTATTTCCATCGGATTATTGATTCTAAGCCGAGTGAGAAAGATGAAATTTCCATTACCAATCGTTATTGTTTTTGCGGGATTAATATTATCATTTTTATTAGATTGGGAGGGGAGAGGAGTTAAAGTACTAGGAGATATTCCTTCTGGATTACCATCATTTGTAATTCCAGTATTCAGCTTTGACAAATGGATTGAAATATTAAGAATTTCAGCAACCATAGCATTAATCAGCCTGATTACGGCAAGTGCAAATGCTAAACGGATACGCACAAAAGATAAAAGTTATGACTTAGATGCCGATCAGGACATAAAAACCTTAGGACTTGCAAATATAGTAGGGAGTTTTTTAAGCTGTTTTCCTGTTAGTGGTTCTTTCTCTCGGACAGTTATAAACTTCGAATTTGGAGCCCAAACACAAGCGTCTAATTTGGTTAAATCTTTTTTTATATTTCTAGTGTTGTGCTTTTTTTCAAGTTATTTTTATGCCTTGCCCATATCTATTTTGTCGGCTTTTATTATTGTTTCCATTTGGGGAATTATTGATGCTCAAAAAGCGAAAGATTTATTTTATAAGAATTATAATGATTTTTGTTTATTAATGATTGCATTTCTATCAACCCTTCTTTTTGGCGTTACTTCAGGAATTGTTGTTGGAATTATTTTGTCAATAGGTTCGGTAATTATCCGTTCTTCTCAACCACATATCGCTATTTTAGAAAGGGTTACTGGGACCAATTATTTTAGAAATATAAACCGATTCGAAGACACAGACAAATCTCCCAAAACCTTAATGGTTCGTGTAGACCATCATTTATATTATCTGAATGCAAACTATTTTAAAGGGTATGTATTAAGAAATTTAAAAGAAAGAACATTGACCGAAAAGTTGATTATTCATGCAGGAGGGGTCGCTTCTGTAGACAGTACGGCTATGGAAGTAATTGAAGAAATATTAGAATTTTGTACCAAAAGAAATATTAGAATGTGTTTTTCGAACTGCGTTGGACCGGTGCGAGACGCTTTTGACAATTATGGACTTTTTGATTCTATAGGCAAAGAAAATTTCTTTTTAAATATAAAAGACGCCTACGAATGTGAAGATTTTCAGAATATTTCGAGCATTGCTATTCAGTCAAATTCTAAAAATAAAAAGCCTAAATGAAATATCAATATCTCATAAAGGCTTTAGGTTTTTATATGTAGTTTTGGTAAAAGTAGGTTGACCTTCATCAACCTAAAATATGTTTGGTGTAGTCTATTATTTATGTTTGGGTATAATAAAGTCAAATTATTTATAAAAATTAGAGACCCGTTTCGTATTTATATTTTATTTCTAAATATCCATCACTTAGCAACTCCAATTCAAATAAAGTAGGTTCTCTTTGTTCTTTCCATTTTAGATGAAAGTCATATAAAGACCAATTGTATTTAGTACAAATTTCATCAACAGTTTCTTTCGCACATTTAGCAATATCGTAAGTGCCAAAGATGTTTTTATAAATTAATATATAATCGGACCTTTCCCAAGTCAAAATCTCTGTTGGGTACAAATGAGCAAACTCATTCCTAATAAAACTAACTTCTTCGTCCGTCGAAGCAATAATTAGGTTTTGATAATCTTCTAACTTCATTCTGATGAGTTTAAACTCCTCTTGACCTTCATATATATTTACATCCATAGTTTATTTATTTTGCCTCTATTTTGTTATATCATAAATATTTGGAAAAAATAATTAATTATGATGTCGATTTATGTAAAAACGTGACATGGTTTAAACTATAAATATTGAAATAAATAATTTGTAATAAAATGATTATTAGTTTTTTAAAATATTATTCACTTCTATTTTGTGTGTAATTTTAATGCCTAAAAAATTCATTTTATGGAAAAATAATTCTATTAAGCAAAAAAAGACCACTCTAAAACAAGAGTGGTCTTTTGATTTTAAACTTTTTCACTTTTAATGGGCTCTCGAAAAACAATTTTCCCGTCGAAAACATCAACTATATAATGTTGGTGAGGCACGATTTTTAATCTTAGAATTTGGTTAGAAATTTCATTAACCAATTCTTTTTGAATGAGACGCTTTAGAGGTCTTGCCCCGAACTCGAAACTGTGTCCTAATTCTGCCAAATAACCTATAAATGGTTTTGAGAAATCGAGATCAATATGTTGCAATTTCAATTTTTCTTTAACTAGGTTCAGTTGTATTTTAATAATACCTTTCAAATGCTCGTGAGAGAGTGGTTCAAAAACGACTAATTCATCAATGCGGTTTAGAAACTCGGGTCTTAATTGAGATTTTAAATAGATAAACATTTCATTTTTAACTTTTTCTTGAACGACCAACCTATTTTGTTCATTAATATTTTCAAAGTTATCTTGAATAATATTTGCTCCCAAATTGGAAGTCATAATGATAATTGTATTTTTAAAATCTACAATTCTACCTTTACTATCCGTTAATCTTCCGTCATCTAATACTTGTAATAGAATATTGAAAATGTCGGGATGAGCTTTTTCTATTTCATCTAACAAGACCACCGAAAAAGGTTTTCTTCTAACAGCTTCCGTTAATTGCCCACCTTCATCATAACCAACATAGCCTGGAGGAGCTCCAACCAATCTTGAAACAGTATGCTTCTCTTGATATTCGCTCATGTCAATGCGAGTGAGCATAGATTCGTCATCAAATAGAAAATCGGCTAACGTTTTTGCCAATTCAGTTTTGCCGACTCCTGTAGTTCCTAAAAATAGAAACGAACCAATCGGCTTGGTTTCATCGCCCATTCCTGTTCTACTTCTTCTAATGGCATCGGCAACGGTTCTGGCAGCTTCTTCCTGTCCAATAACTCTTTTATGAAGGTATTTTTCTAAGTTTATCAATTTTTCTCTTTCAGATAGCTGCAACTTACTAACGGGGATACCTGTCCATCGAGAAACAATATCAGCAATATCTTCCACTGTTACTTCCTCTTTCAAAACCAAGCTTCCATCCTCTTGTTTGCGTTTTAACTCATCATTGAGAATATTAATTTGGTTTTCGAGCTTAGGAATTTTTCCATATTTTAGTTCAGCGGCGGTAGAGAAATCGCCTTCTCTTTCTGCCTTAGAAACCATTGATTTAGAATGTTCTATGTTTTCTTTAGTCTGTTGAATGTTCATTAAAAGAGAGCGGTCGTTTTCCCAACGAGTACGCATTTCATCTCTTGTTATTTGCAACCCTTGAATTTCCACATCAATCTGTTTCATTCGAGCTTTATCATCTTCTCTTTTTACCGCCTCTTTTTCAATTTCTAACTGTAGAATTTTACGTTCAGTTTCATCTAAATCAGCGGGAACAGAATTCATTTCTAAACGCAATTTTGCAGCCGCTTCATCAATCAAATCAATGGCTTTGTCGGGGAGTTTTCTTTCTGCAATATATCTGCTAGACAACTGAACGGCAGCAACAATAGCACTATCTTTTATATTTATTTTATGATGTGTTTCATATCTTTCTTTTAGTCCTCTTAATATCGAAATAGCATCTTCGTTAGATGGTTCTCCTACAAAAACGGTTTGAAAACGTCTAACTAACGCTTTATCATTTTCAAAATATTTTTGATATTCGTCTAGGGTAGTAGCTCCAATGGTACGAAGCAAACCTCTTGCTAATGCGGGTTTCAAAATATTGGCGGCATCCATAGCTCCACCTGTTTTTCCTGCTCCTACCAAGGTGTGAATTTCATCTATAAACAGAAATATATCTCCATCTGCTTTTACTACTTCATCGATGACCGCCTTTAGTCGTTCTTCAAATTCACCTTGAAATTTTGCTCCAGCCAATAGACTACCCATATCAAGAGCATAGATTTCTTTGTCGGTTAAGTCTTGAGGAATATCGCCTTCAATAATACGGTGTGCAAGTCCTTCAATAATGGCGGTTTTGCCCACACCGGGTTCACCTATCAAGATGGGGTTATTTTTCGTTCTACGAGCCAGAATATGTAGCACTCTTCTTATTTCTTCATCTCTGCCGATGACAGGATCCAACTTGCCAGAAGCTGCTAACTCATTGAGGTTGGTAGCATATTTATTTAATGCATCAAATTTATTTTCAGCATTGGCACTATTTGCTTTACTTCCTTTCCTTAGATTTTCCATTGCCTCTTTAATTTTATGTTTGGTAACTTTTTTTGATTTTAAATACTCTGCAACTTGATTTTTTCCGTCAATTAATGCTAATAAAATATGCTCAGTTGTGACAAAATCATCCCCATTTTTTTTAGCCTCTACCGTTGCTTGTTGAAGAGTATCTGCGGTTGTTCTCGCCAAATAAGGAGAAGAGTTTCCACTGCCTCCGATATTGATTATTCTATGTTGCAGAAACTCCTTGAAAGGAGGAATTTCCACCGCCATTTTTTTAAAAATATACGGAATGACTTGTAAATCTTTGATTAGCACACCCAATGCCAAATGCTCGATTTCAATGGCATCGTGTTTATATTCTACGGCCATTTTTTGTGCTTCTTGTAATGACAGTTGAGAGGTGTTAGAATAATTATCAAAATTCATTTCATACGATTGATTAGTTCATAGAAAGTAAAATCAATAACTATTCCGAGAGCAAAAATCTGTCAAAATGACAACTTTAAGCAAATTTTAATGTCATTTTTTCAGTTGATTATCAGACTGTTCTGACGTTTTGTCTATTAGAAAGTAGTATTTATATAAGCGTTCTTTTTCAGACTCGGAAAGAATAATCGAAGCATCGAGTCCATCGGATGATTGAAAAGGGCTATTCTGAATGACAAACTTTTTGAAAATATAGAATTTATTTTTCTTTTTCTGAGAATCATCTCCATCCAGAAGTCTAATTATTTTTTTGAAATTTAACTCATTCGTCAATAATTCCTTTTGAATTTCGGATTCATTGACACTAAATAAACGTTTTATTTCTGTCAAACCTTGGGGGGCAATCCCCCAAACTACTTGTTCTATCTGTTCAAAAGAATAAAATCCACCTAATATTTGCCTGTTTGTAATTATTCTTTCAGCAGTTTTCAAACTCACTCCATTTATTTGCTCCAGTTCTTGAACCGTTGCGAAGTTAATAGATTTCTTTCCTAAAATAGTATCAGTAGGAGCTGCTTTTTCTTTTCGTTGATAATTTTTTTGTTTGACAGTTTTGATCTTATTTTTCTTAGGAATATCTATAAAGGGAGATAACCTATCAAATAAACCTTTCGATAAACCATAAACCTTGGCAAATGAGTCAGGTTTATAAAAATAACCACCTTTTTTTCTGTATTTCATGATATTGTATATCACTTTTTTCGGGATTCCTAAGGCGTATAGCTCATCGAAATTAGCCGTATTGGGATTAAATGTTATTAATATAGGGCTTGGATGAATTTCGAATTCTTTTATTGATTTTTGAGGTTGATAAGTAGCGTCTTTAATTTGAGATATTTCAAACCATTCTAATTCGCTAAAATCATTATTTCTGATTGGTTGTAGAATACTGCTACCTGCAAAAATTGAATATCCAAGTAGGGCGAAGCTCAGTGCTAATATGGTTATGGTTACTTTTGTTTCCATTCTTTTTTAAAGAATAAGTTTTGTTATTATCAAATATAAACAAAAAATTTCATTTTATAGGTTTAGCATGTTTTTTTAGTTAAATTTCTGAACTTTTTAAATAATGTAGTATTTTATAAGGTTAGATTATTGAACTAAAAACAAAGCAATCATGGTCAAAAAAACTTTAACTTTTCTTTTAGCAAGCTTTAGTATGTTTGTGACGATAGCATGTAATAACACATCTATAGTAAGTAATCATAACAAGACTTCTAAAGTTGATCAAGATGGAATGAAACGAGCTTATTTTGCGAGCGGCTGTTTTTGGTGTGTTGAGGCAATATATGAAAGTGTAAAGGGTGTTAAAGAAGTTTATAATGGATATTCGGGCGGAAATACTAAAAATCCTACTTACAAATCTTCGAATACAGGCAAAACAGGACATGCCGAAGCCGTAGAAATAATTTATGATCCATCGCAAATTACATTTACTGATTTAGTCGATATATATTTCGGAAGTCAAAATATTGAACAAGTCAATGGACAAGGTCCAGACAATGGCAGCCAATATAGAAGTATTGCTTTTTATAGCAATTTAGAAGAAAAAGCGATTATTGAAAAGAAAATTGACGAACTAACCAAAGAAGGCTTTAAAGTAGCTAGTGAGGTTCAAGCTTTTGAAAAATTTTGGATGGGAGAGGACTACCATCAAAATTATGAAAGATTGCACCCCAACCACCCTTATATCATAGCTATTTCGATTCCAAGGCTACAAAAATTTCAAGAAAAATTTCCACACCTATTAAAACCAAAGCATTAAAAATTTATTTTGATAAAACAAAAATGATTGTAGTGTGTTGTAAACCAAATAACAACTGAATTGATATATGACACTACCTCCAATTACTCGTTTTTGGAATTTATTAAGTCTCTACAAAAATGGTTTGCGTAAGATATATACGTATGCGGTTTTTAACGGTATGGTAAATTTGACCTTGCCGTTGGGGATACAAGCAATTATTAATTATATACAAATAGGCGAACTCACTTCCTCTTGGGTAGTGTTGGTTTTTTTTGTATTAATAGGAATCGCCGTCTCGGGTGTTTTTCAAGTGTTGCAACTAAGAATAGTTGAAAATATTCAGCAAGATTTATTTACACGTTCTTCGCTCGAATTTGCTTATCGAATACCTAAAATTACCTTTTTACAATTAGATAAAATTCATGCTCCTGAGTTGGTAAATCGTTTTTTTGATACACTGACTATCCAAAAAGGGTTACCGAAAATCCTTATTGATTTCTCGTTAGCTATATTTCAAATTGTATTTGGGTTGATATTATTGGCTGTGTATAGCCCTTATTTTATAATTTTAGGGTTTTCATTAATTCTTATTCTTTGGCTTATTTTCCAAGTCACTGGCCCCAAAGGATTAACGACCAGTTTAAAGGAAAGTAAGTATAAATATCAACTAGCACATTGGTTAGAGGAAATTGCTCGGGTCAATAGAAGCTTTAAAATTCATGCTGAAAGCAAGTTTCATACAAATAAAACAGACGAAATTGTACAAGGTTATTTAGTCTCAAGAGAAAATCATTTTCAAGTATTGATAAACCAGTTTAGGTATTTTATTGGTTTTAAAGTATTTGTTGCCGCAGCATTATTAATACTTGGAGGCTATTTGGTTTTCGAAGAAAAAATGAATATTGGGCAATTTGTTGCCGCAGAAATTATTATCATTTTGATTATCAATTCGGTAGAAAAAGTATTAAGAATCGTTGAGTCTATTTATGATGTACTAACAGCATTGGAAAAAATTGGATATGTAACCGACCTTGAATTGGACAAAAACAAAGGTACGGCTTTAATACAAAGAGAAAATGGGCTTTGTGTTCAAGCGTCTGAAATTGAATTTGGTTTCCCAGATGAATCCAAAAAGATAATTGACAAACTAAGCTTTAGAATAGAACCTAACGAAAAAGTACTCTTAAAAGGAAATTCTGGCTCGGGTAAGACTCTTTTATTGCAAATATTAGCGGGTATTCATCATTTAAATGATGGCGAATTATCTATAAACGGAATTCCCTTTGATAACTACCACCGAGATAAACTCTACCAGCATTTTGGTGTTTCATTTCCGACCAATCAAATCTTTGAAGGGACGTTGAGGGAAAACATAACTTTAGGTAGAGAATTTGAAGAAACAGACTTGTTAGAGATTATTCATTTATTGAATATAGATAATTATGTCATTCATCAACCCAAAGGACTTGACAGTCTCGTGGATAGTGGAGGAAGACGTTTGCCGAGAAGCATTATCCAAAAAATCCTTATTGCGAGATTGATTATAGGCAAGCCGAAGTTGTTGCTAATGGAAGACCCTCTACAGTTTTTGCAAGTTGAAGAAAAGAAGAAAATCATTGATTACCTTATGAACCCTAACCGGAATTGGACAGCAATAGTAATTTCGGATTTTTATTATTGGGAAGAAAAGTGTACACAAACGATTGACTTAAGTACTAATAATTAGAATATGCTAAATATAACAGAAAACACTATCTCTGATGAAATAGAATTGAAGGATTTCAAGTCTTACAATCTGCTTCGGAAAACCAAGGTGAGTCGACTGACTCTAATCATTTTTTTTACTTTAGTTGTGGGAATTTGTATTTTCCTTTTTTTGCCATGGACACAAAACATTAACGCAAAAGGTTATGTAACAACTCGGTCGCCCGAACAACGCCCGCAGGCTGTTCAGTCCGTTATCGGTGGACGTATAGAAAAATGGTATGTGCAGGAAGGGGATTTTGTAGAAAAAGGAGATACTATTATTTATTTTTCTGAAATAAAAAGCGAATATTTTGACCCTAATCTAATTGAAAGAACTTCGGAACAAGTTGAAGCTAAATCTCAAAGTATCGAATCTTATAACCAAAAAGTAGATGCATTACAAGACCAATTTCGGGCTTTAGAGGATGGTTTGGGCTTTAAAAGAGAACAAACCAATAACAAAATTATTCAAGTTCAGAATAAAATAAAAATTGATAGTATTGATTTAATTGCTTATCAAAATAACCTTAAAATTGCCGAGAATCAGTTTTCAAGAACGCAAGAACTTTACGATAAAGGTTTGAAATCTTTAAGTGAATTGCAAGAAAAAGAATTAAAAGTGCAGTCATCTTTGGCGAAAGTGAATGTTCAAAAAAATAAATTCTTAAATCAAAAAAATGAATTGGCTAATTTTAGAATTGAATTGTTAGCTATAGAAAGAGGATATGCTGAAAAGTTAGCCAAATCCAAGTCCGACCAACAATCGGCATTGTCTTCTAAACTAGAAAGTGTTGCAGCTACGTCTAAACTCAAAAATAAACTTAGTAATTATAGTCAACGCCAGAAATTATATTATTTAACCGCTCCTCAGTCAGGATATATTACTAAAATCTTGAAAAAAGGAATTGGAGAATCTGTAAAAGCGGGCAGCGATGTACTGACTATTATGCCTGAAAAATATGATTTGGCGGTAGAAATCTATATAAAACCTCAAGATTTACCTTTGTTGTATATAGGAAACGAAGCACGTCTAAGGTTTGATGGTTGGCCAGCTATCGTTATTAGTGGTTGGCCTGAATCGTCCACAGGAATTTTTGAAGGACAAGTAATTACCATAGACCGTTTTATCAATGAAGAGGGCTATTATAGAGTCTTAATCACAGGGAAAACGAATAAAAAACAATGGCCAGAAAGGTTGCGTGTAGGAACAGGTACTAATGCATTTATCTTGTTAAAAGATGTTCCTATTTGGTATGAAATATGGAGACAGTTGAATGGTTTTCCCCCTGAGTTTTATGAAAAAAATAAAAAATCAGATAAAGACTTGAAAAGAAAAGCTCCCATAAAATCTGTAAAATAGATAGTCTTTAAAACTTAGATTTCAACAATAATGAAGAATTATTTCTTGTATATATATATCATAATTGCAACCCTACTTCCTAAATATGGTATGGGACAATCGGATTCTTTATTCTTAACTTATAATGAATTTATAGAAAATCTTATTCTTTTTCACCCTATTGCCAAAAAAGCAGCTTTACAAGAAAATATAGCGGCTGCCGAATGGCTATCAAGTAAAGGACAACTCGACCCAAAGCTAGCTTTTAATTGGAATGAGAAAAACTTTGACAAAAAATTATATTATCAAGTCTATCAAGGCAAGTTCAAAATACCGACACGATTAGGTATTGATGTAGTGGGTGGGTACGAAAATTCGGACGGTGTATTTTTGAATCCTGAACGCAAGACTGATGAGTTTGGTTTATGGCATTTGGGCGTAGAGATTAATTTGTTACAAGGTCTTATTACCAATGAACGTTCTATTGCACTTCGTAAGGCGAAAGTGTATCAAAAAATGACAGAGAATGAGCGATTATTGATATTGAATGAATTGATTTTAGATGCTTCTTATGCTTATTTTAAATGGGTTGAATATTTTTTCAGCATGGAAGTTTATGAAAAAAATAAAGACTTGGCGAGTCAATATTTGAATAATACTAAAATTTCATTTCTGAATGGCGAAAAATCAGAAATGGATACTTTAGAGGCCCATATTTTGCTACAAGATGCTGAAAATTCATGGCAAAAAAACTATTCAAAATACACAAAATCGCAACTGAAATTAGAAAATTTCCTTTGGTTTGATGATGTACCGTTGGCACTAGCTTCCAATACTTTTCCTGTTTCGTATGAAGAAAATATATTGGAAATTTCTGCAGCTACTAATATAGAAGCCCTTGTTAATCAAAACCCTTCTGTTTTGCATTCTCTGAATAAAAAAGAGATTTATGAAATAGAACAGCGGCTAAAAAGAGAGAAATTAAAACCGAAATTGAAAGCAAAATATAATCCTTTGTTGGCGACATCGACCAATAGTGTTACGCCTAATTTCGCTTTATCTGATTATAAGTGGGGTATTGATTTTTCGATGCCACTACTGTTTAGAAAAGAACGTGCTGACCTTCAAAAAAGCGAAATTAAAATTAAAGAAACGGTTCTGGATATTGATAATAAAAAGAACAAATTATCGAATAAAATAGAAAATAGTATTGTCCAATTGGATATCCTGAACCAACAAATCAACCTTTTAGAAAGAAATGTGGTTGGATATCAAAAATTATTAGATGGGGAAAATGAGAAGTTTAAATATGGAGAAAGTTCTATTTTCTTATTGAATAAAAGGCAAGAAAAATATATCAACGGCTTACTCAAACTCATCAAACTTCATATCGAAACTAAACAGGAAAAATTGAATTACCTTTTTCTAACGAATGGTTTTTTGAAGTAGGCAAACAATAGAAAATTACTCATTGTTTGCCTATTCGTTATTTAGAATACTACGTTTTCGGTTGTATATTCGATACTATCAAAGCTCGAAAAAACAGCCGCGTCAAATACACAAGGATAAATATTTGCCTTTTCACAAAGTTCTTGAATACCATCGGATACAAAATGATAATAATCAATTTCGCTCAGGAGTGTTGATGATAATTTGATAGGAAAACCGAACTCATTTAGCCAATGTATTATTCGTGAATCGATAGGGATTTCATATTTGGTTAACCCGAGTGCTTGTAAGAAATTCCGAGATTGTTTTGGTCCGAATCCCGTTAATTTGGCTTTCAGATAATCGGCTAATTCTCTTTCGTTATTTTTGGATGGGTTTTTATTTAAAAATTCTAACTTTTCAATGATCTCCCAATTGTTCTTTTTTAGTTCTTCTAAATTGAATGAAGAATATTCACTGATTTTGTTAATGAATCTCGTTAGTTCATTTCCAAGAAGAATCTGTTTTATAAATTCCTCTACATTTTTTACATTTTCTATCGAATCGGCAGTTATTGGAAATGGCTTTAGATTCAAAAATTTAGATACTTTTGAGTCTGGACCGGACTGCTGTTGAGATGTGAGTAAACACATCATCATTGAATGAATTATATTATCCTTAGTGATGGAGATATTTTTCTTCTCCACATTCCGTTCAATCCTATTTCTTAAAAAATTATTGTTGTTCTCATTTGCAATATTTTTTATTTTTTGAATATCATTTCCTTCTATTTCCCAGTGTAATTTCATGGTTTTCTTTTTTGTATTGTTAACGTTTTTTTACTTAGTTTCGTTACATGTTTTAGCATGAATAGAAATAGAATAGAGAATTTAAGATTGTATTGAATCAGGCTCTCATCTGTTTCTGTATGGTTAGTGGCGTATTTAGATACCTAATTTAGCAAATAAATCACAGAAGAATTCCAGTGGAATTTTCGTAGAAACGAAAATAAACCATTAATTTTACTTGTTATTTTTTTTCAAATACAGAATTAATCAATATATTTTGTTTTCCATTTTCAGTCAGACCACTATCCTGAGCACCATAAATATTTAATTTGCAATTAGTAATTTTATATTTATGCTTTTGTTTCATTCCACTCACCGTAAAAAGTATCTGATTCCCATTAACAATATAATCCAGTGTAGACTTTTTAAATTTACAATTCGTTCGTTTGTTTTTGTAATACCGTTCAGCTTTTCCATTTTTCTTAAAATGAAAAATAACTTCTGAACAATCATCTTCTTGTAATAGGTCTTGATTATAAATTCCATCTTTATTCATATCAACCGCTTTATCGGAATTGAATTCAGTTGATTCCCATTTTCCAATTAACTCACAATTCTTTTCCTTTTCAAAGCAAGAGGCTAGGAATAATAAACCAAAACTTAAAATTAATACTTTCATTTTTCTAAAATATTTTAGGTTGCAATTTTAAGGTCAAGCGGAGTTTGTCGGAATATCGAATAGATACTTTAGTTAAATAGCCTTATTTTACAAACACTAAGCTCTAAAAATGCTAAAGAATCAAAACCTTACTCACAATCCAAAGCCTCAATTTCAGAAACAGACAAACCCGTATACTTAGCAATTAACTCAATGGACATACCATCTTTTTTCATTTGGCAGGCGGCGAATTTAGCTTTTTTATGTTCGCCTATTCCAATGCCTTCCTCTTTCCCTTCAATTCTACCTTCCTCTCTGCCTTCCTCTCTGCCTTCCTCTTTGCCTTCAATTTTAGCCGTATAAATAATATTTCTTTCAGAGATCAAATATTTTTGATGAGCATCATAATCAATTTGTTGCTGTTTGGTCATCGCATCGTAGTCTAGTTTCTCTTGAACCTTGTCCAATCCTTTTGCTGAATAATTCTCAGGTAGCTTGGTGTTTTTTAGAAAATAAATCCATTCATCTAAGGTATCTTTAGCCAAGTCATCAAATTTATTGATTTGAATTACATAATATTCAGGGAATATTTCATGGACTTTTTCTTTCAATAGATGCTTCTTTTGGCTAGCAGATAATTGCAGTTCGTCATTTAGGTGAATTCCTTTGAATCGGGTTGTACCATGATAGACATAGTCGTTACCAAAACCAATTTCAAAATATAAAAGATTGATGCTGTATGC
>CALAJP010000122.1 GCA_937922815.1 uncultured Saprospiraceae bacterium | reverse complement strand
AGAACGAAATGTATCATCTATAAATGTTGTATTTTGAATATCACTTCTGAATAGGTCGCTAAAATATAACGTTAGATTTATTTTATTTTTAAGAATTGACTTTCTGAAATTTAAAGATACCGTTTGATAAGGATCAATTTCCTGCTGAAAAACAATACTAGGTCCATTCACATTTACTACTAAAGTACTTGTAACTCCTGCAAATATTGGAGCACTTACATTCACTTTTCCACTGTAGGTGAATGTTTTAGATTCAACATTTTGATTTTGAACTTTGCTATCATAAATACTGGTAGAAAGATTAATTCTATATTTCTTTTTTATGGCACCTGAGAGACTAAATTCAACACCAACATCTTGTTGAGTGCCTATATTTTCATAAGTAGTTAATCGAACGCCCGCATCATTTACTTGAGAGACATTACCAATTTGGTTATCGCTATTTTCATAAAATAAAACGGTTCCATAATTAAAAGCTCCTTTGAAAAAAGAGTGTGAAAACTCAACTCTATGCTTTCTTTCTAAATCTAAATTCGGATTTCCAGTCCTTACTGAGAAACCATCCACCGAAGGCGATTCAATGGGGTTGAAATTATAAGACTCTGGAGATTCTGAACTAAACTTATAAGATAGCCCTAACTCATGTTCTTTTATTTTTTGACTAAAAGATAAAGTGGGTGTCCAATATTCAAAATTTCTATCAACGATTTGAGAATTATTAAACGTTGCTTTGACATGTTCACGAGTATATCCCAAATCTAATTTTAATGTGCTTTTTTTAATGCTTTTCTGAAAAGAGATACTTCCTGTAAAATCGTCTGTTTCTGTAATTTCATCTGTTGAAAATCTTGAATTTTCGACTAACTGACCTCTGGAAATCCCATCATAAAGTCGGATTTTATTTTCATTCTTTCCATCATAATTATATGCCACATTAAAGTTTAGATTACTTGTGGAATCAAGAGGCAAGAAAAAGTTTAGAGCCGATGAGTAACCTGGCGAAATAACAGCATTTTTGGTTCTATTTTGCATCTTTCTGACCGTAGTAGTATTATTTGTAGTTTGTGTTGACAAATCATCTCCTCTATCTATTTGTTGAAAATTAGATTCCAATTCGAACTCCAACTCCGCATCTGAGTTTTTGAACGTTTTAAAATATTGTAACCCTGTATAATTTTCACCTCCTTCCCAGCTGTTATTTCCTAATATTTGATATTGGTCAACCAACATTTGAGTAAAATCTTGAATACTCGCATTAGTAAGATTTTCAGACTCTCCTGAATAACGATATCCTCCTACAAAAAAAGAAAGCGTATTGTGTTCGTTAAATTCGTATTCGGGAGAAATTCCAAAATAAAAACCTTGATTATTACGGGTATATTCATCTTTAGAATTAAAAAATCTATTTTCTTCGCTCAATAAGTTTTCTCTTTCGCTCGACCTTTCTCTTTTGTTCCTCCATTGCCAAATCCCTCCCCATGAAGAAAGAGAAAACTTTCCGTTTTTAATAGTAAAATTGCCTCCTATACTTTTAGCATGAAGAGAATTATAATTAGACCAAAAGTTCGCCAATACTCCTTTTTGAGGTGCATCTGTAGTCACAATATTTATTACCGCTTTGTTACCACTTCTATATTTGGCTGGTGGATTAGATAATATTTCTATTCGCTCAATATTATCCGAAGGTAAAGAACGCAAAACAGTAGCTACGTCATTTGCTCTAATTCGGGGAGGTCTTCCATCCACTAAAACGACAACCCCCGTACGCCCCGCCAAAGAAGGATTTCCCTCGAAATCCATTTGAATAAGTGCTATTTTTTCAAATAATTCAGACACATTATTGTTACTCTTTTTCATGCCTTCTGAAATATTAACAGTCTTTTTATCAACTCCACTTTTCATCTGGTTTTTGAACTCCGTCACAACAACGCCCTCCAACATTTGGCCTTCATTACCAAAAGAAAAAATACCTAAATCGTTAATCCCCTCCGTAATGTTAATTAGAGTATCAATATTTTCATAACCGACATATGAAATTTCTAAGCGATAAGAATCAACCGCAATGTCTTTAATTTCAAAAGCTCCATTGACTTCTGAAAATACACCTTCTACCACTTCATTTTGTTGATAAAGTACGACATTCGCATATTCAACAGGTTCTCCTGTCTCTGATTTCAAAACACCTATTAAACTATTCTGTGCTGTTACAAGATGGGCTAGTAAAATGTATAGTGTTAATAAAAAGTAAGTTTTTGTTGTAAATGGGTTAATACTGTTTGTTCTCATTAAATTGATTTATTTGATATTATTGTACTTGAAAGTATTAGTTATCGATGAACACTAACGGGTATTTTCGATAAAACAATACCATTACACTACGAAACTACTCTAATGACAAAACTCGTTTTTAAGGAGTTGCATTTCAAAAAATTAAACTTTAACAAAAAAGAGCCACAACAACATTATAGTCATTGTGGCTCTTCGTTTTACATTTTCGCAAAAAATTAGAAAACCATAAAATCTCCTGTAACGGTGCTTTTTCTACCATCAATATATTCAACACTCATTTGGAATAGATATACCCCAGGTTGAAGGCCTAGGTTTATTAGTTCATCTTTCGATATCATCAATTCTGTTTTGTTGGTACTTTCATCGGGAAAAGAGTTTTTTTGAATCATTAAGTTTCCCCAGCGATTGAAAATAGATAAGTCTTCTACCCTTTTAACCGAGGCTCCAAAATGAGCTTCCCATTGAAAGTTAACGTCTCGCTTGCCGTTCAACGATAGTGCGTTGGCATAGTTCACATCTAAACTACTATCATCTACTTCGATAGTATGAAAAGCAAATTGTTCACAACCCAAATCAGAAATGGCCGTTAATTTTAAACTTTGAGAACGTGTTGGGAAAAAACTTATATCTCCACAGACAGACACACAGGTATCTTGATAACTCACTCCTTCCCAATAAAGCGTATCTAATATATAATTAGAGGTATGAGATAAGACTAATTCCTCTCCTAAATTAATCTCTTTTTTTCCTGTAATATCTAACTCAAAAAAAGTAGGGTTAAATACAGTTACATTCTCCTCTAATTCACAAAACCCTTTGTCTATAACTTTAACTTTGTATGTTCCAGGGGTAAGAGAATCAATTAATGAAGTATTAATGGTGTCTATATCTTCAAGAAGATACGTAAACGGGGCGGTTCCTCCAAGAGGCGTATTTAATGTTATAGTACCGTTTTCTCCTTCCCAACAAGTGGGCGATTTAGAAATAGCATTCAATGAAGTAAACGTATTTTCAATTCGCTCAACTTCAATGGTAGTCGTTGTGTCACAGCCACTCCCTACATCCAAAACTCTTAAATTATATTCGCCAGGTTCATTAACCGCATTATTAAAACTAAAGCTTTCAAAATTATTAGGTCCTGTCCAAGAATACCTAAAGTTAAATCCAACCTTTTGTTCAGATCCCGTAATTCTTACAATAGTATCTTTACAGTCTAAATTTCCCGTTTTTGCAGCATAAACATCAGGAATATCCAAATCGCCTTTTACTTCGATATTTTCCATATCATTACAGCCATTATCTGTATTGGTAAGTGTTATAGTATAAGTTCCAGGTGTTTTGACCATCACAACAGAAGAATCTTCACCGCTGACTATTCCGTCAACAGGCCCTGTCCATAAATAAGAATGATTGGGCTGATGAATAGATCGTTCAATGGGAATTTCTGCAACGGGGTTTCGACAACTCACTACAGGCAAAGTTCTTTCAGAGATGACTAAAATAGGAAATTCGCGAGTATCAGTAACTTCAAAGGATTCTTCGTAACTACATCCGTTTAAATTATTAGTAACGACTGCCTTGTATTTGCCTTCTTGGTCTATAGCTTGTTGTGACGAACTACCTATTTCTACATCATTCCTGAACCAACCTATCGTGATATTTGCTACTGTAATTCCGTCTAAATAAGGCAATAAAACAGGTTGGTAACAATCTACCGTATCCAATGGCAATTGAATATCCATAAAAGTAAATGTTGGTAAATCCGTACTTGATTGAATATCAATTTGAGTGGTATCAGCACAAAAATTGCTTCTATCTATTACGATTAAGTTATAACTTCCTGCTTCTGTAATCGTAATATCTTGAAGATTCGCTAGATTAACACCATTCTGATCTAACCATTTATAGTTTAAGCCTGCTGTTCCTAAAACACCTGTTGATGTTCTACCTGATAAAATAATACCTGTATTTTGATTTGAACAATCTAATTTACTTGAAGATTCGGGCCTAGCAACAGGTTTTGTATCGTTAATTAATACATTTCTAGTATCAACCAAGGTACATGAACCATCAGTTAAAGTAAAAGTATAAAGTCCAGACTTATCAGCTTCAAACTCAGTATCTGAAGAAACCACGTCTCCTAACGAATTAGTCCATTCTCTCGCGTAACCATTTGTATTTCCTGTGATTGTAGCTTTTAATAATTCCGTATTGCAAGCCGTTTTTGTGCCCAAGTCGACTTGTACACTTGGGATAGAAGGGTCGTTTTTGACTTCAATGCTTTTCATTGAAACACAATTATTGTTGCCTATTACTTCAGCCGTATAGATTCCAGGCAACCCTACGCTATCAAATAGATTTGTAGATTCAAAATTACTAGGTCCTGTCCACTTAAATCCTTTTCTTTCATCAGTATTAATATCAGCTCTAATTTGTACTTTACTAATTTCGCAACCCAATTCTTCATTATTCTCAACCGATACCTTAAAGTCCAATTTTTGAGTATCAATTTCTGACACGTATGAGAATTTTGCTCCCTCACAACCATTATCGGCTAACAAAGCAAACTCAAAAGTACCATCTAAATTAGAGATTAAAGTATCGGCGCTGATTCTACTTCCATCTGGCAAATACCAAACTGGTGTAAAAGCACTTAAATCTTCTTTGAGAGCAAATAGTGTTAACTTGTGTGGTTCCGTACAGTTTTTTTCCGTTACTACTTCTTCAAGTAAAATATTTTTGGGCGTAACGGTATCCATCGAGACTGTATAATCTGCAACAGCAACACAACCGCTAGCAAGGTGTGTAGTTTCTAAAGAATACACTTGAGCCGTATTTACATTTAAAGTTCTTTGTGTTCCTTGGGGCTGATCCTTTTCATCTTTCCATTCAAATGAATAGGAATCGTTAGGTAAATCACTAGGAACATCAAGGTTTAAATTGGTTTGCGAACAAGTAAGTCTATTTTCAGTATCTGTGGTTGCAGAGGCTGGAGTGTTAACCTCCGTAATATTATATACTACTTTTTCTTCACAAGTGTTAGTAGGATCAGAAATAGCGACTTCATAATCGCCTCCCCCTTCTAGTGTTACATTATTCGTAGTTGCACCACTCTCTACAGAACCTCCATTAGTCCCAGTCCACTGAATAGAACCAATATTGTTTTGATTAGTAAACTTAATGTTCAGTTCTGCATCAGAACATATTGGCATTCCATTAAAATCGTCCACAAAAAACATATTACAAGCGTTGGTCGCACATATTGCTTTGTCAAAGCCCGCAACAGGTTCGTTATTGGAAAACACCAATTCAAACATTACGAGTCTACCCGAGTCTTGTGGATTAAAATCTTCAAACTCTAACTGCCATAATCCATTAGCTACACCCGTCAAAGCTGACAAATCACCATCATAGGGGTAGTAACTTCCTTCTATGGTTTTATTAGAACCAAATAAATTCGAATTTGTCCATGTTGCGTCAAAATTTTCAGCGGGTTGAGCTACACTGGTTGAAGGAATAAAAGACACGTCAAAAATAGTTCCTCTTGTTCTAAATTCATCGTTCAAGTTATCAGGTTTCCCTATTAATGTGATTTCATCATTAGAAGGCGAAATTAAAGTTACTTTAAGGTCTGCGATATAATCATGTTGAATAACCAATTTTATTTCTGAAAGTGTTTGGTTAACGCCCAAATCCTCATTGGCTAAATAATTAACATATAATGATTGTCTTTCATTAGCTTGATCAGCTATACTAATTCCACAATCCGTACAGACACATTGACTATACAGCTGTATGGAAAATAAAAAACTAAGAAAGAGAATTGAAAATATTCTAATATGAGAAAACAGAAACCGACTAAAAATCATAATATTGATTAATATAATTCGTATTAAATTAAAAACTAATATCAACCTTAGAAGTTTTAGGGTCTAAAATTCGACACAAAAGCTTACAGGGTTTATATAATAATGTTTTTCAAACGAACAAAGAACTAAAAATATTGAATTATTATTTACTTTAACGTCTATAAATTTTACTTCTTACTCATTAAAACTGAATAAGTAAAACGATTTTAAAATTTTAGAAACGAAGATAATAGAAATCTTATAAAGATGCTAACACTCTCTATTTTATTCAATGTTGGAAAAATTAAAACTGAATCCATCTAAATAAAAGAATATTAAAAACTTAAGGATTCCTCAGTGTCGAAAATTGAGGTTTGAGCATTATAAAAACCGTAATTAAATTTATACTTTTGAGTATAAAAAATTTTAAATCCTAGAATGAATATAGAATTGATATGTATAGGAAAGACGAAAGCGTTGTACCTTGAAGATGGTATAAAAGAATATACAAAGCGTCTAAGGCGTTTCGTGAATTTCAAAATGACGGTAATAAAAGATGTTCCTAAACAAAAGAGCGTAGATTTGTTAAGAAAAGCAGAATCTCAAGTTCTGAAAAATGCGATAGGGGCGAAAAAACATATTACATTATTAGATGAAGGAGGTAAACAGTTTTCTTCAAAAGAATGGTCTTTACAAATTGAAAAGCTACAATTTTCGCATTCTAATTTAGTTTTTTTGGTAGGTGGAGCTTATGGTTTTGACGAATCTATTTATCAAATTGCAACTGCAAAAATATCTTTATCAAAAATGACATTTTCACACCAGATGATTCGTTTACTATTTGTAGAACAACTATATCGTGCATATTCAATAATTAATCATTTACCTTACCACAACGAAGGCTAACAAACTATGAGCTTAACACTAATTTTAATCATGGCAATCATGGGGTTTTCTATTCTTGCGTTCCAAGATAACAATCTCCGTGAAAGATACTTATTCTATCCCTATTTAATGCGTTCTGACCGTTCGTACTGGCGGTTTCTAAGTTGTGGGTTTGTACACGCTGACTACATGCATCTATTCATGAATTGCTATGTAATGTACATCATAGGAGAACGATTAGAATATCAATTCATCGCTATTTTTGGAGATGCACAAGGTAAAGTCTTCTATTTATTGTTTTTTATTCTTTCTGTTATTTTATCTAGTATACCATCATACTTTAAGCATATCAACAACCCTGCTTACCGTGCATTAGGTGCATCGGGTGCAACCTCAGCATTAGTGTTTAGTTATATTCTTTTTTATCCATGGGAATGGTTTTTATTTCCTCCTATGCCTGGTATTTTATTAGGTCCTGCATTTTTATGGTACTCTAGTTACATGGAAAAGCAAAACAATGACAACATTGAACACAATACTCATTTTTGGGGAGCTATTTTTGGTTTTGTTTTCACAAATTTACTATTAGGCATTTTAACTCCTAATACATTAAAATACCTTTGGGCTGAAATTATTCCTTTTTAAAGGGGGTGTTTAATTTTAAAACAACATAAAAAACCTTCCTTACGATATCAAAAAATAGGGGATGTTTAGTAAATTTGGTTCTTTAACAATAACAATTTTTGATAAATGTCGTAAATCATATAAAAACCATAAATCTCGTTTTTTCATGCGTGGAAGATTTCTAAATATATTCTTACCCCTTCATTGTATCGTTACCCTCTTATTGGTTTTCGGTCAGACCGCGAAAACTCAAGATGGCGATTTTCGCCCCAAAGGAGCGAATGAAGTGGATTCGTTAATCAAAATAGCAGAAAAACACAGAGCATTAAATGTAGATTCAATGCCTTTTTTCATCAAACCCGCATTGAAAAAAAGTAAAGATATAGGGTATATATATGGTGAATGTAGGTCATTAATGGAGTTAGGCTTATATTACTATTTTACGGGAGACTATACCAATGCGATAAAAAAGCTTAATAAAAGTGAACAATTAGCTATAAGCCTAAATAGAGATGAACTATTGGCGGGAAGTTATACATTTCTAAACCTTTCTTATACAGAACTTCGTCAATACGAAATATCATTATATTATAATCAAAAATTTAACGACATAGCCATTAAAGCAGGAAACAGCAACTGGATAATGGAATCGTTAACGAACTTTGCTGTTACCTATATAAAACTTCGTGATTACGACAAAGCATTACTTAAAGCCGAAGAATCCTTTAAATTATCGTTAGAAGAAGATCTTTTTGTAGAAAATATCGGTTGGTCCGCTAATGGTCTAGCTTATGCCTATTTTGCAGTAGGTAATTATGACAAAGCGTTAGAATATTGTCAAATCGCTTTTAAACATTGGGATTCTATCAACTTCGTTCGAGGGAAAGTAAATACTACCTTAATAGCCAATGAAATACTTAGTGTCACTGATCCTAACACAGCTATTACAGAGCTCGATCAAATGTTACCCTCCTTGTCTACATTAGCTAGCCCTAGTTTAATTGCAAGGGCTTACTTACTCAAATCTATAAGCTATAAAAATTTAGGAAATAAGAAATTGATGGAAGAGTGGGCCAAAAAAGGACTTTCTCTTTGTATAGAAAATCAAATATTAGACGAAGGTATTAGAATATCAAACTTATTGGTCGAATACTATGCTCGAAATAACAATATAAAAAAAGAGTTAGAGATTCAACGAAAAAAAAGTTACCTAAAAGATATTGTAGGTACATTAAGAAGAGTAGGACAAAATACATGGATAGAACAAGGACAATGGATTGTAGATAAAACAATCGAAAACAATAGACTAAAAGCTGAAGAATCACAGTATCGAATTACTTTATTAAAACAAAAATTCTACACTATTTTCTTCTCCATACTTGCCGTAATATTGTTAATTGTAAGTATATGGGGGTATAGACTGTTAAAACGGCAAGAAAAGTCAAATAAAAAATTAGTCTTGTTGAATAAAGATATTTCAGAAAAAATGAGGACTATTCAATTCCAACAACATGAATTGACTAAAACAAACGCAAAACTAGAAAAAGCAAATCAAAGCTTGTCTTCTTTTGCTTATGTAGCTGCCCACGATTTAAAATCACCCCTTGGTACTATAAAAACACTAAACGAAATACTTAATGACAAATACCTACCTTTAGTAAAAGCAGAAGATAAAGATATATTTTTAATGATTCAAAATAGTTGCCTCTACCTAATTCGATTAGTTGATGATATATTAGAATTTTCAAAAATAGCAGGAACTAAGAAAAAGATGGGTGTCGTTTCTTTAGAAAATGTGTTATTCATCGTAATACACAATTTGTCTTCATCGATCACAACAAGTAATGCGACAATAAATTATAAAAACTTACCCAAAATATTAGGTGATTTCACTTTAATATCTGTTTTGTTTCAAAATATACTTTCCAATTCTCTAAAATTCAGTAGACCTCATACAAGCCCAGAGATTAACATTTCTCATAAGGACTTAGGTAATGGTTGGATTCAAATAAGTATAACCGATAATGGTATTGGTATAGCAAATGAATATTTAGATGACATTTTCAATCTCTTCACAAAAGTTCACCGTTCGTCCGAGTATCCTGGTTCAGGAATAGGGCTTTCGTCATGTGCTAAAATTATTGAAAGTATGGATGGTAAAATTTGGGTTGAATCTAAACTTAACCATTACACCACTTTCCACATAAAAATAAAAGCAGCTGCAAATGATTCTAACCAAATTCTTATTAAAAACCAGACACATGGTACTGTAGAATGAATAGATATTATTACGAATTAGATTGTATGAGAGAAAAAACAGGAATTTTTATTTCAATCAAGGAAAGCACGAAATCTAATACCCATAGGTATTAAGATGAATACTTGACGAAGAGTGAAGTAAAAAGAACATTTTTAATCCATATGAATTCATTCGTAATAAAGTCTATTATATTCCCCAGTTGTAAAAAAATATTTGTTTTATAAAAAAAGTCGGTCTATTGGCACAAGTTTTGATTTTACATATTACAAACACAAACCATATATAATGTACTCAACCTTACTAATTTCATTAAATGGTTTTAATAATGAATTTTTCAAAACTTACCACATTAATATTCTTACTTTATGGCTCATTACTTATAGCCTCGCCCGAACATTATGAAATTCGTAACCTTCAGCACTATTTTGAATTAGAAGAAGAGTTAAGGGCAAAAGAAATTCCTTTAATAATTGCTAACATTCAATTCTGCCAAAGTAATTCCGAAGCACTTTACTATTACCATCATAAAGAATATCAAAAAGCAAAAGAAACTCCCGACCATAGATCCATAGTTTGGCATGGTACTAATTTAGCTTCATTATATTATTTTTCGAATGATAGTAAAAATACACTTTCATTAATGGATGAAATACTTCCATTTATAGACGACGAAGTCCGTACTACACATTTATTTAGCATATTTTATCACGAATTAGGAAAAAAAGCTAAAGGAGAAAATCTAAACCTTATAGCAATCTCTAAATCGTTAGAACAAAATAATTTAAAAGTCTATTTTATAAGTACTTCAATGTACGCAATCAACTATATTAATAAAAGTAACTTAAAGCAATTTAAAGAAAAAACCATAACTGACGCCCTAACCAAAAACACGCTTCATCAATTAGAACAACAACCTAAATATATAGTATTCCTAGCGACTACTTATTCTGGAAAAAAAGAAGAATTAGATTATTTCACCCAACAGCTTAATCGTAACAAAAACTACACTGAAGACTACATTATAGCTATGGTCGAAATATGGAAAAGAGTTTTTAAATCTAATTTCGATGGCCCTCCTTATGAAAATAATAGTTTATTTACTGAATTTCTTCTCTCTAAAGAATATCAACATAATTCATTAAATACTAATGTTAACATAGCAGATATGTTAATATCTCTATTGTTTAACGAAGACAGTAAAGATTATAGAGCTATATTCAACTTTAACGAAAAAAAATATTTAACCCACCTTAATCTAATAGTAGCTGAATTGCCCAATACTTATTCTTTATCCATCCTTAAGGGTGCCTCGGAGTACCAAAAGAAAACTAAAGATTATGATGGCTTATCTATTACACTAAAAAAAATAGAAGATTTACTAGCAAAAATAAATCAAGAAAAAACCAATGATAAAAAAATGGCTTTCGATAAAATAAGAACAATCGAAAAGTTAGATCAACAATTAGCATTAACAGAACAGCAAAGTATATTTTTTAAAGAAAAATCTCGCTGGTTAACGATAACTTCTTTCTTAATCTTTATACTTTTTTTGGCACTCGTTAAACACTTGAGGTCTGTAAGAAAATCAAACCAAGAAAAATCGAAACTTAATAAACAGTTATTAAACAATCAAAACCTACTGGAACAAAAATACTTACAGGTTAAAAGAGCCAACCAAATAATGACGGATTTATCTTTTTCTCTGTCGAATGATTTTAAATCCCCGCTTCGAAATATCAAAATTTTTGTAAACGAATTACAATCAAACCCCAGCAATAGTGAATATAAAGTATTAATAGATGATACACTAGAAAACATGAATTTAGTCGTAGATGCCTACCTTAAATTTGCTTGTTTAGATTTAAATAAAAACCATTTTAAAAAAATCAATATTTATGATGCCTATCAAACTGCCCTATTTAATCTAAAAAACTTAATCGAAGATAAGAACGCAAAGATAGAATGGAAAGGAAGTGAAAATCAACCCTTCGAGTTTTGTTATACCAATTTCATCACCATTTTCGAAAACATTATCAAAAATGCACTCATTTTTTCCAAAGAAGACATTTCACCCAAAATTATAGTCTCCGTACAGAAAAAAGAATACGAAATAAGTATCTCCGTACTAGATAATGGCATTGGAATTGAAAAAGATAAAATAAATAAAATTTTCCAACCTTTTTATAAATTGAATTCTACTAAAATTCAAACTCCTGGATTAGGATTATCTGCCGTTGAAATATTAGTAAACCATTATAATGGAAAAATAAAAATAAATTCAAAACCAGACATTGGCACCGAATTTACTATTAACATCCCCCATTCCAATCGTCTAGAAAGTAAAAATAGACCTCTAACCTCTACCCTTAAAGAACCGAATACCAATGTTTCGTTAGTCTAATCGTTTAAGTACAAGTTCGACGTTTTAGAAAAAAAAATCTTTTTTTAGTATTTAAAAGCACTTTTTTAGTAATTTTGAAAAAAAAAATGGCACTTTCTAAATACGAGAAACGTGGAGTTTCTGCTGATAAAAACGAAGTTCACGAAGCAATTAAAGGCTTAGATAAAGGTTTGTTTGACAAAGCATTTTGTAAAATATTACCCGATGTAATTGCAAAAGACCAAGCATTTTGCAACATTATGCATGCCGATACCGCAGGAACTAAAACTAGCCTAGCTTATATTTACTGGAAGGAAACTGGTGATTTATCTGTTTGGAAAGGAATTGTTCAAGACTCTTTGGTTATGAACTTGGACGACATGGCCTGTGTGGGTTGCATTCAAGACATTGTCCTTTCTTCTACTATAGGTCGAAATAAAAAGTACATTTCTGGCGAAGTCATCAAAACCATTATTCATGCCGCCGAGGAATTCAAAGATACAATGGCGTCTCATGGTGTTAATTTGCACCTAGCAGGTGGAGAAACAGCCGATGTAGGTGATATCGTACGGTCTATTGATGTTGGTTTTACTGCATTTGCGAGAATAAAAAGAGACCAACTATTAGTCAATAACATACAACCAGGAAATGTCATCGTTGGACTGGCATCCTATGGGAAATCTACCTATGAAAATGAATACAATGGAGGTATGGGGTCTAACGGATTAACCTCCGCAAGACATGATGTGTTTAGCCATGAATTAGCAAAAAAATACCCCGAATCATTCGAACCAAGTTTGGACGATTCTGTCGTATACTGTGGAAGTAAAAAACTTACCGACACTATTACTATAGAAGGAAATAATATTCCTATCGGAAAGTTAGTGCTATCCCCTACACGTACCTACTTACCTGTACTTAAGAAAGTATTTGACCATATTTCTCCAAATAAAATTAACGGTCTAATTCACTGTACAGGAGGGGCTCAAACCAAAGTATTGAAATTTGTTGATGATATTCATATCATTAAAGATAACCTATTTACTCCTCCTCCTTTGTTTGACCTCATTCAAAAAGAATCTAATACGAATCCTCGTGAAATGTATGAAGTATTTAATATGGGGCATCGATTAGAGTTTTATGTTAAAGAAGAATATGCCAACGAAATAATAGATATTTCCAAATCGTTTAACATAGATGCTAAAATCATAGGAAAAGTCGTAGATGGACCAAAACAAATTACTTTAACCACTAACGATGGCACTGAAATAGCATATCATTAAGCTATAACAAACAAACTATACTTTGAAATTCTTTTTAACACTCATTCTGTTCTTTTCCATTTCAGGAAAGCCATTATTTTGTCAGTCTATTACTGAAAATGTAGCCGATACCTTGTATGAAGTAAAATCTAACTTTGTACTTAATGGACATTTTTTGAACGAAGAAGATAATAATATATCGTTGTCATATGTTCAAGACTTTATTTCATTAAAAGTAATGGAAAGAGAACTTCCTGTAATAAAAAATAAATTTGGTTGGAACTGTTCTATCGACAACCCTCAAATAGCTACGATAAAATTAGGTTCGCAGAAAATAGCCGTCTATATGGAGCCCAACCAGCTTCTTAGCTTGGACATTCATCATGAAAAAAATATTCTATTCGAAGGAGATTTAGGCGATGAAAATATGATGTTGAATGCTTTGTACAGCAAATTCAACTCTTGGAATGCTCAAAATATATTATACGAAATTGAAGTTTCTACTCCTATTCTATTTAAAGAAAAACTAAACAATATTCGTCGACAGAAACTAAAATTCATCAAAAATTACACTAAAGAATTTGATTTAAGCCTGTCTAAAAACTTTGTAAACTTCATTCGTGCCGAAATTGATTATTGGTGGGCTTATCACCTACTTCAATACCGACACGAGAAATTAATTAAAAAAAGTCCCGATTTTGACCTTATAAAACCCTCATTTTATGATTTTCTAAATCTAATCGAAATCTCTAACGATGATGCTTTTTTATCGCCCTATTATGTTAATTTCTTAGAACTATACCTAAACTTTAGACGAGAAACTAAGTTTACATTTGATGATTTCAAGAGTAAAGACATTTTGTATTCCAATAAAAACTCAATCAACCTACTCACCAAACCGTTAGTGGGAAAATTAGTAACAAAGGTTCAACCACATTCAATATTAAAATACCTGAATCGCTCTTATCCAAAGAATATAGATGCACAAGAAAATCAGTGGCTTTATGTAGAAACAGAAACAGGGGACAAAGGTTATGCTTTTGCTGATGACTTAAAAACTTATGCCCCATCAGAAAAAATTGAATCCAAGCAGTGGTACACTCCCACCGTTGCCAAGGTTGATTTTTTCGTTCAAACTAGAAGTAATGAAACGCCAATATTTGAGGATGCTTATCTAGCCTCTGATGGCCCAAAATATATACTTCCTAAAGATGTTCAACTCAAATATTTACAACTCAAAACATCTGAACCCGTTACATTCAAACATAAAAATGTAATCACGAAAGATTACCTATTAAAAGTAGAAATTCACAATGGCGAGTATGGTTGGATTCCTAAACACTTGGTGTCACTAAAAGAAAGAACTATAAAAACCTCTGGAACAACCCAGTTTCTATCTCCCCTAACCAACACAACTGATGCCGATAAATATTTAAAAAACAAAGCACTCTATTACACATTGGCCAAAAGTCTTTATTGGTCTGCTAAAGAAAAAAAATTAGAAGCTTTACAAATTGAAATCGCTGATTTTAAAGCGGAGAACCCTTATACTGATTTAAAAAAATTAATTAGAGCAGCAATAGATGTCGTTCAGTTAAATAAATTAGGCGGCGATAAAGAAACAATAGCTAGTTACGAATATTCATCAATCAAAAACTTATTTATTCGAGGAGAAAAAAGAAACACCTCGCCCAATAGTACACATGCTTCCTCTCAACTATTGATGGATGTTACAGAATCGGATATTATTGACCTTTCGGATACGAAAAAAGTAAGACCATTTCAAGAAACAGCTATTGTTTTAAAAGATAATTCGGTAGGAGAATTAGTAGTTCATGGAGAATTAATTTTCAAAAGAAATACTATTTTTAATTTAAATACATTTGAAAAGAAAACTAATGGAGAATTAATAAAAACAATTTCATTATCAGACCCTGTATTTGCTAATTTAAAGTCAGACAATCAACAACAACTTATCTATTTATCTCCTGGACAAAAATTAACAATATCAAATAATAATCATACTTTTTCTTTTGAAGGATATTATAAAAATGAAAATGATTTTCTATTCAAATATCAAAAACTACCTAAATTCGTATATGCTAAGAATAATAGTGCTTTAGAAAACTTCAATTTAATCAAACAAAACCTACAAAAAGAAGAGCGTTTTCTAACTAGTTTTAAATCTAAACTAGATGTTTCTTTCTATAAAACTATTTTATCTGAAATAAAGGCGAAACATTTATCTCTTTTTATCAAGACCCTTGAGGCAATAAGTTCAAGTAACTTAGCAGCTTCTAAAACGATGAAAGAAAAAATAGAACAAGAAGTTCTTCATCAAATAAAGTTAGTATCGCCTCTAATAGTTGGCTTGGAATATGCCTCTTTTCTGACTAGTTTCGAAAAATATTTTAGCAATAAGCTTAATAAAGAATATCAAAGAAGTAATTATTTCGAAGGCAAACCTTTAGCTTTTCTGGAAACAAAGTCGTTTGCCATTGCTTGCAAACAAGGACAGGCAAAAACAAAAAGTCTAGATATTAAAAATCACCTTATTCAATCGCCTTATGAAGACTACAACGATTTGTTGCGAACCGTATATACCGAAGAGGTAGGGCTTTTGGCAGGAGCAGATGCCCCAAATTTCAAGTTATTCGATATCAATAAAAAACCAATTGAGTTAGCTAATTTGAAAGGAAAAGTTGTTTATTTGGATTTTTGGGCGACATGGTGCATGCCTTGTTTACGTTCTTTAGCTCACGCCAAAAAGCTTGTAAAAGAGTATGAAAATCAAGATATAGCTTTCGTTTTTATTTCTCTAGATGAAGATAAATCTCTTTGGGAGCCCTTCGTTTTTCAACAAAACTTGCCTGGAGTTCAGGTTCATGGAAGTTCTAAAAATGTTGGATTTTCGTCCGAAATCGCTCAATTATATAAAGTAAAAAATCTGCCGACCTATTATTTAATTAATAAAGCAGGTAAGATTGCATTCAAAAAAACCTACAGTCCTAGTAGCCCCATGCTTAGAACTCAAATAGAAGCCTTGCTTTCTAATGAATATTAAAACTATTGTCTATCTACAAATCATTGCTATGCAACAAGACACAGAAGGCAAACGTTATTCTTATTAGATAGAAAGCAAATAATTTTCTAACAAAAGCATATTTTTTTTGTTATCTTCTATAAATCTACTATTTTAATAAAAATCAACACAGAGTATCAAAAAACCTTCTATTATGAGAGTAATTGGGATCATATTAATGAGTTTGTTTATTTGTTTTATACCAACGGAAACGGAAGCTCAATATCGAAAGAAACCTAAATCTTCAAAGTCTAAAAGCAAAAAGAGTAAAACAAGCAAAGATAAATACTTTGACGAAACGGGTGGGACTCTAAAGTCAAGATTATGGTACGGTGGCAATGTGGATTTGTTTTTCAACCCTGGTGTTTTCCAAATTGGTTTGTTGACCAACACAGGCTATAAAATAAGTGATCGTTTTTCTATTGGACCACATATTGGTTATACTTTTCAAAATGCTAAAAGCACCAATCAAAGACAAACCATTAATCAATTAAAATTGGGTGCATTTTCTCGATTCAAGATTAATAATTTATTTTTTGTTCATGGAGAAATGGTGTACGAACGCAATAGCATTTCTTTAACCACATTTAATATTGATTTGCGACAAAAACAATCATTTTCTAATATAATTCCAAGAGCAGGTATCGGGTATAATATATCTACAGGTTTGTTTGGGTTCGAGATTCTCATGCTATTTGAATTTGCGGGATTTGCAGAAACGGATCCACTACAAGCTATGTCTTTGAATAACAACCGAAAAAGTTTACTATTCAGACCTGGTATTAACTATAACTTTTAAGGGTTTCTTATTTTAAATACCTACGGTAGGTGCCTAGTCATCCAAACAAAATGACGATTATAGTTAAAGTTTTAGCGTATTAATTTAATAATGAGATAACTTTTTTTTACAGAACAGTAAAAAAATATGGTTATATTTGTACTTTATCAACTCATATATTATATATTTTTTTGATTCAATATCAATTAGTATGGCAGTAAACAATTCTAATATTCACGAATCAATTTTAGATCTTATTGGAAATACTCCAATGATAAAACTAGGTAAGTCTGTAGAAGATTTTCCGTGTTCAGTTTATGCTAAAGTGGAATGTTTCAACCCAGGACACTCAGCAAAAGATCGTATTGCGAAATACATTATTGAATGTGCAGAAGATAAAGGACTGTTGAAACCAGGCTCAACGATTGTAGAAACTACCTCAGGAAATACGGGGTTCAGTATAGCAATGGTTTCTATTCTAAAAAAATACAAGTGTATTTTGGTAGTTAGTTCTAAGACCATGCCTGACAAAATACGGTTTTTAGAATCATTAGGTGCTACGGTGCATGTTTGCCCAGCGAATGTACCCGCCGACCACCCAAATTCTTATTACTCTAAAGCTAAAAAAATAGCGGAAGAAACTCCAAATTCTATCTATATCAACCAATACTTTAATGACTTGAACACAGAAGCTCATTATCGGTCAACGGGACCAGAAATTTGGAATCAGACAAAAGGTGAAATCACTCACCTTGTAGCATGTAGTGGTACAGGAGGTACAATTTCAGGTACAGCCAAATACCTAAAAGAACAAAACCCAAATATAAAAGTAATAGGTGTTGATGCCTACGGTTCGGTACTTAAAAAATATCACGAAACAGGAGAGTTAGATCCTGATGAAATATACCCTTACAAAATAGAAGGCTTAGGTAAAAACTTAATTCCTGGTGCTCTTAAATTCTCATATATTGACAAGTTTATCAAAGTAACGGATAAAGATAGTGCTTGGGCTACCCGTGAACTAGCCATGACAGAAGGCATGTTATTGGGATATACTAGTGGTGCTGCGTTACAAGCACTAAAACAACTAAGAACTCAATTCAAACCTAACGATAAAGTAGTTGTTATTTTTCCAGACCACGGTTCTCGATACATGGAAAAAGTTTATTCTGATAATTGGATGGTTCAAGAAGGCTTTATGAAGCCAATGGACGAAAGATATACAGAAGAATCCCCAACTAACATAAACAGCGATAGTTTTCAAATATTTTAACTGATAAAATTAGTTAAACAACTTCATACATTAAGACTAAATAGTTATTCTAAATACCTAAGGTTTTAAGCTAAGAATAACAACAATTATTCTCAAAAACCTATATAGTTTGACTATATTTACGTTCTTTTAAGATTAAACAAACACAGATCAATGGATATTTTTAAAAAAATTGAAGCTGGCTTGGGACCAATAGGTGATTTCAAAAGTCAAGCAGAAGGATATTTTGTATTCCCTAAACTAGAAGGGCCCTTAAGTAACCGAATGAAATTCCAAGGGAAAGAAGTTATTTGTTGGTCAGTAAATAATTATTTAGGATTGGGAAACCACCCTGAAGTTAGAGAAGCTGATGCAAAAGCAACCGAAGAATATGGGTTGGCATACCCAATGGGAGCTAGAATGATGTCTGGTCAGACTGCTAAACATGAAGAGTTAGAAAAAGAGTTTGCTGAATTTTTGGACAAAGAAGCCGCTTTTGTGGTTAACTTTGGTTACCAAGGTATTGTTTCGGCGATAGACACATTGGTTGACAAAAACGATGTTATCGTATATGACAAAGATTGTCACGCCTGTATTATTGATGGCGTAAGACTTCACTTCGGTAAGCGTTTTTCGTTCCTTCATAATGACATGGAAAGCTTTGAAACCAATCTGAAAAGAGCACATAATTTAGCTCAAAAAACAGGTGGTGGAGTAATGGTTATTTCTGAGGGGGTTTTCGGTATGAGAGGAGAACAAGGAAAACTTAAAGAAATAGTATCTTTCAAATCTAAATATCCATTTAGATTATTTGTTGATGATGCACATGGATTCGGTACACTTGGAGAAGGAGGACGTGGTGCAGGTTTTGAGCAAGGTGTTCAAGATGAAATTGATGTTTACTTTACTACATTCGCTAAATCTTTTGCGGGTATCGGAGCCGTATTTGCTGCCAAGGAACAAGTAATTGATTATTTGCGTTACAATATGCGTTCGCAAATGTTCGCAAAATCTTTACCTATGCCATTCGTAATTGGAATGTTAAAGAGGATGGAATTACTGAAAAAATATCCAGAATTAAAGGATAGACTTTGGGAAAACGTAAACATGCTTCAGTCTGGTCTTAAAGAAAGAGGTTTTGATATAGGGAAAACAAGTTCGTGCGTAACTCCTGTTTATTTGAAAGGAACAGAAGAAAATGCAATGCCTTTGGTAAGAGATTTAAGAGAGAACTACTCTATCTTTTGTTCAATTGTTGTTTATCCTGTTATTCCTAAAGGAATGTTATTACTAAGATTAATTCCGACATCAGTACATACTGCCGAGGATATTCAAATCACTTTAGATGCATTCTCAGAAATAAGAGTAAAACTAGAACAAGGTGTTTATGGAAAGATGGTTATGTCTTAAAATAATACCTTTCGCTTTATAAAAAAGAAAAGTCCCAAAACGTATTGATTCGTGTTGGGGCTTTTTTATTTCTCTTTTTTCCTCATCAATTTAAATGCATGATTCCAAGTATTATCTCGTAAACCAGGTATGCAATACAGCATAGATAAAGGTTCTATTGCCCTTGCCGCTACGGTGTTCCCCAAATCTTCAGTGTCCCAACCAAACAGAGAAAGTATCTCTGTGACAATCCGTTTGGCTTCGTCATTATTACCACAAATAAACATGGTTGGTTTGTCATCAAAATCAGGGTTAACCATATGATTACTTCCCACACAACTGAAAGCTTTGACAAAAAATGACTCCGTCGCATAGCTTTGAAGCTCTTCCATCAATGATTTATTAATTTGAGAATAATAACGTAGTACGCCATCTTCAGGAGGTAACTCAGCGATAGGATTTGTGGTATCAATAATAATTTTACCCTTTATGTTTTCGATATCTAAATTTTCGAGGGCAGACATCGCTTGACTTCCCTTGACCGCAAAAATAATAATATCGTTATTCAGGGCAGTCAACCTTGGTGTGTTCACCATAATTCCTTCACCAATTTCAGCTTCTAACTCGTCTCTTCTTACCCCAGAACGCGAAGCTATAGTAGTCTCGTATCCGTATTTCAGAAAGCCTTTAGCTAATGAAATTCCAACATCCCCAGAACCAATTATCCCTATTTTATGTAACTTGTTCATTACGATTATTAATTCAAACTACTTTAACCTCTGCTCTCTATCCTTATTTTATCAATATCGATTTACATCATAAAAACTCTTATTGAGAGTTTCAATTTCCATGATACAAAAAATAATTTGAAAAAATCTAATTTAATAGTGTAATATCTCCCGTAAATACTTTTACGACTCCATCTATAAATTCAACTTCAGCGACATATACAAAAACAGAATTATTTAGGCTATTATTTTTAAAAACTCCTGCCCACTGATTTCTTCCATTATCTCCTGGCGAAAAGTTTTTAGACTCATAAACCAATCCTCCCCACCTATCATATAAAGCAAAACGTTTAATATTGTTAATCGCTTCACTTTTTGCAAATATTTGAGCCGAAGTATTCACTTCATTGGTAGCCAAAGGACTAAACACGTTAGGTATAAAAATATCAACATTCGTATCTACAAAAATAGGCAAGGTAGCCAATGCTCTACAACCAAATGTATCTACTAACTCAATTCGATGGTTCGTCGATACGGTAGGTATAAAAGTCGGATTTAAGCAATTATCACAAGAAGGTTCTATGAGATTTGGAAACCAAATAATAGTATCAATTTCGGAGACAGGTACATTCGTATTCAAAGAAACGGTGTATTCATCCCCCAATTCTATAATTTCTTGTTCTGTTGCAGAAAAATCAATTTCTCGAGGTGCATTAATTATTTCATTTTGCATCAATTCACAACCATTAGCATCCGTAATATGCAGTTGATAATTTCCAGCACTTAAATCAAAATAGTTTCTTTGGATTTGATACTCCGCATTGGTGAATATTTTAAATCTATAAGGTGCTTCTCCCCCATCAACAGACTGGAATGCTATAGAACCGCCCTCTCCAGGGCAAACGGGTTGCAAAATACTAGCATCAAAAGAGGTAGGTACATTTAAATAATCAACCACCATTGTGTCAATTCTCAAGGTACACCCATTTCTTTTACGAGTAATCGTAACACCGTAATTCCCTGCCCCTTCGACAGAGACAGAAGGTTGTCTATTACTTCCTACAATATTTCCATTCGTAGTTTCCCAATTAAAGGTAAAGTCTTGGTTGGTAGAATTTGCTAACCTAAGTGTTTCATTTTGTTGGTTACAAAACAATTCTTCAAAAGGTAATAAAGAATCCGAAGGAATTTCTTTATCTAAGTCTAAATATACAGAACTTCTATTAATACAATTGTCAGAACTTCTTTGAACCTCCAAAATATATATTCCTGAATCAACCGCCGCTATATTAGAAGAAGAAGTATTAAAATTTTGAATGGTGCCATTAGGAAATTCAAGTGTCATTGCATTTCCAATATCAGTGCTGAAATTTAGCATTTGTTCTGGATTACTACATGTCAGAATACCTGATTCAGAAAATTGAATAAAAGGTAAATTAGGATCTGGAATAACTCTCATTAAATCCGTAGTAGAACAACCGTTATCAACGTCTAAGGCAGTTAATTGAAAATCTCCTGGCGAATTGGCTTCTGAAACAAGAGTATTCGTACTACCTGTAATAACTCCATTGTTAGAAAACCATTCAAATACAATATTTCTCGATGATGACAAATTTTGCCCCACGAGAGGAATCAAGTTTTTGGTACACGAAAAGGTATCATTTACCCCTGCAGATATTAAAGGAATCGCTTTATCCTCGTCAATAAAAACTTCATCTTCAGAAAAACAACCGCTTACATTCTCAGTGACTCTAACAGAATAAAAATTAGGTGTATTCACTAAAATATGAGTTGAATCAAAGGACGGTAAAGGAGAACTATTTCGATACCACTGAATAGTTGTACCATCTTGATTTCCATTACTTTCTGAACCTATCCAAATTTCATCTTCATAGCAATTTAAAACAGAATCTATTCCTGCATCAACACTAGGCAATGCTAAATTATAATTAACCAAAGCGTTGGCAGAAGTTTCGCAACCCGAAATTGTATTGGTTACACTAAAACGATAGGTACCTGGTTGATTGACCCCAACAGTCGATGAATTTCTACCGTTTACTATATTTCCGTCCGTCGTTGACCAATTATAACTAGGATTTATATCTGAAAGATTACTGACTGTTGGCGTAAATGAAATATCAGAAAATCTACAGAAAAATTCTTTATCTTCAATGGGCAAAATCGCTGGAAAAACCCGCCCATCAGCAATTTCTGCAAAACCCGCATTGGTACAATTATTATTCGTATTTGTTAATATTAGTTGATAAACCGCAGGTACATCAACTGTTGGTTGAAGTGTATTCTCTCCCGTTTCAAAATTTCCATCTTGAGTCTGCCAATTAAATGTAATACTATCTCCCTGAGTAGATAAACTAGCGTCTAAATTGGAATTAAAATCCACACAACTAATCGGTCGCCCCGAAACTATATTAATGGTAGGCATACCATCTGCAGGCACCAATTCCGTATCTATATCCCTAATACATCCATTATCATCTGTTACCCTTGCTGTATAAATTCCCGTACTTAGATTATCAACTAACAATCTAGTTCTATCTCCAAACATAGGTGACCAAAGCGTGTTATAAGGCTCTACTCCACCTGTAATAGTCAGTTCAATACTTCCGTTTTGAAAGTTGACACAATCAGGAATACTCAAAATACTAGTATTTAGGCTTAAAGCTGGCGGCGTTTCGATTGTAAATGACCTAGAAATATTACAAGTCGGAGAACTAATCGTTACTGAATAATCACCTGCTCCTATATTTTCTAAATTAGCCGTTATTGCTCCTGTATTCCACAAATATGTATATTCTACATCATTAGGATTATTTATCAAAATACTAGCGTCGGTAGCATCGTGGCAGGTAACTTTTATTACTTCTGTATTTACTTGAATAGGGATAAATTCTATATTTAATTCGCCAGATACAGAACCTACACAATAGTCGTTAGCTACATTTTCTAATTTATAATTGCCTATTTTATCAATGGGTAGTTCATAATTATTTTCGGTAGTTGCTATCAATTCGGATAATACGCCATCTACCGAATATTGAAAATAATAGGGCTTTTCTCCCGTAAACACAATACTTAGGCTAGTATTAATAGAATCTGAACAACTAGTAGGAGGCGGCCCTACCAATGTTCCTGTTATCTCCTCTCTTACCTGAACAGAAACCGTTTCGTTACTCGACTTGCACCCATCTGATACATTCAATTGAAGAACATCGTTAAAACCAGGTTGAAAACCATGACTTGCTGTTGTAACACCGTCCGACCATTCATAGATATAATCGATACTAGAGTTTACCGCAGGTAATCCGCCTGTAATAGTTGGAATTAACAGTAAATCTCCTTCATTTTGACAATGAACGGTATCATTCAGCGATACTGTAATAGGTTTTACGTCTTCAATATAAAATTCATAAAACGGTCTATCGCAATTACAAGCAACACCTATATCTATAATAACACTTTCTCTTTCTTCGTCTTCATTATCTTCAATGATATAGACAAATTCTTCTAAAACTCCCCCTGGAGGAATTACTACTTCATCTTGAAATGAAAATTCTACATCTTGGTTTTCTAATGCAGTACCTAATTTTTGTACATCAACAATCAAATCTTCTTGTCCATCATCCGTTCTCACAAAGCGAATAATTCCCTCTTGGTCACAACCTTCGTAAAGAATAGAGTCTGAATTTGGAAAATCAAACTCAACATATACATCTCCTGTCGAGCGAAACGATTTAGAACGAAGATATACCGCAGAGTCAAAACCATCGTCAAAGGCATCACCAATAACAAGTTTAATATGATAAGTTTCACAAGGAATCACTTCTGCTTCTGCAACCAAAGGAATGGTATATCCATCCATTCTAAAGTTTCTATCATTGACCGCAGGGTTATTTAAAATATATGCACCACAATCTCCAAATTCTTCCGAATGGGTATTACTGTTGGGAATATTATTGATATAAAATTCTGTATTTTTTAAATGATTAATATTATTGATAGATACAAAATCATTAGAATTAGGAACCAATGCAATATTTTGAGCCGCATTGGTGAAGTTCCCTGCTATTCCAGGACCACTTAGAAAGAATCCAAAAGCATCATTAAATTCATTTACAAATTCACAATACTCCTTCGATGCAAAAACATATTCAAATGTAATTCGACTTGATGTAGGAACAAAGTCAAACTCAATGGTCGTAACATCAAAAACGCCTTGTCTATTTTCCCATAGACTTCCGCCCACCAATGCTTGCAAATCATCTTCTCTCGTAGGAAGAGGGTTTTGAGTTCTATCTATTCCAGAGTTATTATTGCTTCCTGCAGAATATTGAATATCATTAGTTCCCATCACAATCCCATCATCAAAGCCTAAGATATTATCTGCCCCTGTAAAAGTTCCTAACCAGCCCGATACACGAATACTTTCTTCAACTATATCACCACAAACATCTCCTACAAACTGCTGTACAAGTGCTAATCCGTCTTGCTGAGAAGCAATGCTCATGGGCATTCTCGAGGCAGCTTTAGTCGAAGGTTGAGCCACATTTATATAAACGTCATTTTTCTTAAAGCTTTTTGCATCGAACTCATTAATAGTTTCTAAACTAAAACGATGACAATCTGTAGAGGCTACTAATAAACTATCGGTAAGGTTAGTACGCAAAAACCGGTAACTGTTCTTGTCTTTATATCTATCTTTCAGAATTTGAACTCTATACGCTTTTGTAGGTTCTAAGCCGCATATCGTTATGCCCTCCGATATGTTTGCAACTTTAAACTTTCCTGTATTACTTTCTAATTCAAAATGTTGTTGAGCAACAAGATCTCCAAGTAAGCTAACAAGAATTAGAGTTAATATGTAGGATATTTTTTTCATTTAAAGTTGGGTCTGGATTTACAATTTCTATTTTTTGTTTTTCGAATAAAGCATAGCACTAATTTTAGTACATTGGTCTTCGTAAGACCGTCAATTATCTAGCCATAAAATACGTAATTACAGTATTTTCGTTTAGAAATCAATGAAAATAATAGCAAAAAGTATAAGTTTATACTCTATTCAAGTATTATATTTGGTTTATTCGATAAATAAATCTAAAAAACAAGTTTTTTTATCGCTTCTATCTTATCTTTTGTATGCTTGTATCCTGATTCAAAAATCTGATCTACTTTAAAAACATCATATACCTGTATTTGGTTTAAATTAGGTGGGTCTAAAACCAAATCACAAACGCTCACATCTTGAACAGCGTTCTGAAAAACGGCGATTTCGAACGCTCTCGACGCTAAAGTAACGATATTATTTACTGAATTATTGTAGTCGTTTAGCGTAGAAATCAAATTAACGCCCACCAACACATCACACTTATTTTTCAGTATTCTGGCAGGTAAATTTCCAACAACTCCGCCGTCTAAATATAAATCGTCTTCTATCTGAACGGGTTTGAAAACAATTGGCATTGCACAACTTGCCATTATTTTATCGTCAAGCGAACCTGTGTTGAAATACTCCAAATGCCCTGTATTAATATTCGTTGCTCCTACCCAAATCGGTTTCTCTAAAGCTTCGAAAGAATTGTGAGGGATATATTTTTTTAAGGTATTGCCTAAATATGATAAGCTAAAAAAACCCAACTTAGGTACTCCTGGTCTAATTGCTTTTATGCCTAAATGTTTTTTTACAATATTCAACATCTCTTCGGCCGTGAACCCTGCCGCATAAAGTGTTGCGACAATAGACCCTGCACTGATTCCAGAAACTATATCAATTTCAATATTTTCTTCTTCTAAGGCAGCGAGAACTCCTATATGGGCAATTCCTCTCATTGCACCACCCGAAAAAGCTACACCAACCTTAAAATCCTTAGCTTCTGATTTCAATTTGAATTTAATTCTTAGTTTTTTCTAATATTTTGAACGAGTCTAAAAAACTATCCATCTTTCTATTTAGTGAATATTTTCTAATCGTCGCAACTTGCAATACGTATAATTTTTTTTCTATTAAGAATATTTTGCCCTTCAGAATCGCATTTCCTTTATTATAAACAATACGAAAAATTTTACCAAAATTATCATAGTAATCATCTTGAGCTTGATAAAAAAGTTTTCCGTTCATGTTAAAAGTCAACTCTTTGATGGATTGATCTATAATAAGATTTACTGTTGCCGTATCGCTAACATCAAATTGTTCGGGGTACGAACAAATACCCAGACTATAAAAGTAATTTTCACCTAAGGTGTCACTTGGCATTGGCTTAGCCGCATAATAATTTTTATAAATTATCTCTCCTAATTCTGTTTCTATGGTATCAATTTTAGTATCAAAAGTACCCTCTGGAAGAAATATCTCGAACCCTTCCACCATATCCGTATATTTTTGAGCATTGGTTTCTACCGAAAAAATAAATAATAGAAAAAAAAGGAAAGCATTGAAAGGTTTCTTCATAGTTCTAATGCGTCATTATGAATTAAAAAAGGTACGCTATAATGATACCATTTCATTCATTCAAGTTGTATTCACAACATTAATTATAGATAAGATACTCGAAATATTTCTACTGTAAACTTTCAACAAACTCTTTAAAAGCAATTTCAGGTGATTCTTGACGCATAAAATAGGTGCCAATCAAGAACCCATCAAAACCAACTTTTCTCAGTTTATGTATTGCTTCGGGAGATTCTATTCCACTTTCTGATATAATGGCAACATCCGAAGGAATGCTTAGGTTTTTAACAATATCAATTGACGTTTGAATACTGGTTTCGAAAGTTTTTAGATTTCGGTTGTTTATCCCCAGTATATCCACATTTTTGGTGCGTTTCGATACTTGGTCAGCCGTATGAACTTCTAATAAAACTTCCATCCCTAATTCATGTGCCAAAGCTGACAATTTATCCACTTGTTGAGCCGTTAAACATTCAGCAATTAACAAAATCACATCCGCACCAATTGCTTTCGCTTCATATACTTGATATTCAGAAACAATAAAATCTTTTCGAAGGATGGGAATTTGATTAATATTCCTAGCTACCGTCAAATAATGATTATGTCCACCAAAGAAATCTTGATCCGTTAATACGGATAATCCTGCTGCTCCAAATTGAGTATATCCTTCGGTTACTATTTCAACCTTAGCTTCCAAATTAATATTGGACTGAGAAGGCGATTTTTTCTTAAACTCAGTAATGATTCCGAAATCATCACTATTTTTTAATCTCTTAGTAAGAGAAATTGTTTTCCTATTGAAATGAAGGTATTTCTGAAGTTTTTCAATACTGATATTTGCTTCATTAATTTTATTCTCCTCTTGTTTTCTGGCAACAATTTTTTCTAAAATATTCATCAAGCAAATTTAATTCGAGGTTACAGATTTTAATACTTCAAATGCCCTTTTTGACAATAAGGACTGTTTAGCTTCTTCAATACAAGTACTAACATCTTTTGTATTGTCCATACATTGAATTGCCATAGCCGCATTCGCTATTACCACAGAATTTTGGGCTGAAGTACCATTTCCACTAATTATATCTAAAAATATGTTTTTGGCATCTTCTACCCTTTCACCACCAAAAATATCGCTGGCTTGCACTTTTTTCAAACCAAAATCATTTGGACTGAGATGTTGTTTAGCCTTTGAATCCCAAATAACACTATCGCCTGTCAGCGAAATTTCATCATAGCCATCAATGGCATGAACTATTTTGAAATTTCTTTCTTTATCATCACTTAGAACCTGTTGATATAAATCTCCTTGATCTATTGTAGAAACACCTAATAATGAGTGGCTTGGTTGAATAGGATTAACGATAGGTCCTAATAAATTGAAAAATGTCCTAAAACCTAGTTGTTTTCGAACTCCAGCAACGTATTTCATACTGGGATGAAACAAAGGAGCATGCAAAAAGCAAATTCCAGCTTCATCAATTTGTCTTTTTAGTACAGCTTCATCATTCGTAAATTGATAGCCTAATGACTCTAATACATTCGAAGAACCACAGTGTGAAGAAGAGGCATAATTACCGTGTTTAGTAACTTTATAACCTGCACCAGCAACCACAAAACATGTCAAAGTTGAAATATTAAACGTATTTTTCCCATCACCTCCAGTCCCAACAATATCAATTGTTGATTCACCATTCCAAGAAATAGGTTTCGCCTTTTCTAACATCACATCTCTGAAACCTAATAATTCTTCAGCTTTGATTGGTCTCATTCTAAAAGCCGTTAGAAAGGCTGCAATATGAGCATCATTTTCATTGCCATTAGATATAGAATCCAAAGCTTCAGCAGCTTGTTGCCTAGACAAAGGATGTTGATCAAATAGTTGGTTTAATATTTTCTTCACAGACTTGTCTTATAAAAGTTTTTTCAATTCAGCTTCGATTTGATGCGCTCCTCTTAGGTTAGTAGCTGCAATTTTCCCTTCTCTATCTAACATAAATGTAGCAGGAATAGAACGAACATTATAAATTTTAGCTGCTTCTGATTGCCAAGCTTTCAAGTCTGAAACGTGATTATTCCAAGACAATTTATCTTTTTCAATAGCTTTTACCCATTTTTCTTGGCTTCTATCCAACGAAACACTATAAACCGTAAAACCTTTACTTTTGTATTTATCATAAACCTTAACAACACTAGGGTTTTCTCTACGACAAGGTCCACACCATGATGCCCAAAAATCTAATAAAACCACTTTCCCTTTCAAATCACTCAACTTCATTTCTTTTCCATCAGGGTTGTTAAACGCTAAATCGGGAGCAACTTTACCTACTTGCAAGCTTTGTAAAGAAGCTTGTCTTTTCAATTCTGCCTCTAGCAAACCTGTTCTTTGTGCAAATGCTTTAGTATAAGTAGAGTTAGGCATTTCATTTCTCAATTGATTTTCTACTTTTTTGTATAATGGCAAAGCAGTTGTCATTGGAGTAATTTGTAATAAAGTCCATAGTTTCGTAACTACGGCGTAATCATTATTATTAATAATTTCGCCAACAGAATTTATATTTAATTTTCTATTTTCAAGTAATTCTTGAATTTTAGCCACATTTTCATTCTCAGGAGCGCCTTCCATTTTTAAAGAACCTGCTTTCATTTCTTCTAATGTACCTTTCAATGAAAGGTTTTTTTCTTTTCCTGTTAAAGCAAAAGAATACTTAACTGCACCAATTCTTAAACGATAGAAACCTGGTTCATTAGCAGGAATATCTAAAGAGAATTTACCGTTAGAAGGAATAGTAATATTGGATACCGATTCGTATTTTTTCTGTACTAATAAATTCATATCTACAAAAGCCTTCAAGTCGCCTGAGCCTTGAATATTAGCGTCCAATTTAATGGTTTTTCCACTACTTTTGGCTTGATTCGAAGCCGAATTATTCGTTTTTGAAGAATCGCATTGAACAAAAACAGCAATGCATAAAAATGAAAAAAGATAAAAAAATGATTTCATAAAAATATGTTTCTAAAAATTGTTAGATTTTATAAAGTAAGTAAAGCACTCTAATTAATTAGACAACTTTATTCTCCTAAAAGTTCACCCAATCGGTGGTCGAAAGAATATTTCCATTTATTAACTGCTCCGAAGTCTTTTTTATTAATAACGATGTTTCTTTCTTTAACTTCACCAATCACTAAACTATCTACTCCAAACGTTTCCGCTATATTTTGTAGTGTTTCTAGTTTCTCTTTTGACAAAGATATGACAACACGAGATTGCCCTTCACCAAACAAGAAAGCATCTTTTCTTATCCTTTTAGGAAAAACATTCAGTTCAAAACCTAACTTATTAACCATTCCACTCTCCAAAAGGTTAAAAAACAATCCCCCGTCAGATACATCATGAACAGAAGTTGGTAGTTTTTCAGTAATTAACTTAGAAATACACCGCTGAACTTGATATTCCATTTCTAAATCAAAATAAGGTGCTGGAGAATAATTTTCTTTATGTATAATTCTTAAATATTCTGATGAATTGATGCAATTATTGATAGGCCCCAATAGAACAATAACATCTCCTTCGTTCTGAAAAGCTAATCCCATTCTATTTTCCACATCTTCCATAATTCCTAACATCCCAATGGTTGGCGTTGGTTGGACAGGAACTGTATTTCCATCAATATTCGATTGATTATAAAAACTAACATTTCCTCCTGTTACGGGCGTTTCAAATTTTTCGCAGGCTGCTCCCATCCCTTTTATGGCATTAACGAATTGGTAATAGACTTCTGGACTATAAGGGTTTCCAAAATTCAGACAATTTGTGATAGCAACAGGTTCTCCACCCGAACAAACGATATTTCTTGCTGCTTCTGAAACCGCAATCATAGCTCCTTTTTCGGGGTCAGCATATACATAATTAGAATTACAATCAGTAGTCGCCAATAGTGCTTTAGAAGAGTCTTTTAGTCTTATAATAGCCGCATCCGAAGGCATATTTGTATTGGCATTATTCAGCCTAACCATAGAATCATATTGCTCAGAAATCCATTTTTTGGAAGCAATATTAGGTGATTCTAATAATTTTTTAGCCACATGCATTAGATTATTAGGTTCATCAACTTTTGAAGCATCAAACTTATCAATCTTATCTAAATATGTTGGTCGCTCATATTCTCTATCATAAACAGGTGCTCCTCCTCCCAAAACTAAAGGTTCGCAAGGAACATGTGCACAAAGTTCTCCATTTTGGTAAAACTCTAAATGCTGAGTATCCGTTATTTCTCCAATCTCTTTACATTCCAAATCCCATTTATCAAATATATCTAATACTTCTTGCTCTCTTCCTTTCTTCACAACCACCAACATTCTTTCTTGGCTTTCTGAAAGCAAAATTTCCCAATCTTTCATATTGGCTTGTCGAGTAGGAACTTTGTCCAAATCGATTTTCATTCCTGTCTTACTCTTCGCACTCATTTCGGAAGTAGAACAAATAATTCCAGCTGCCCCCATATCCTGCATACCAATAATAGCGTCTGTTTTTGCTAATTCTAAAGATGCTTCAAGCAATAGTTTTTCTTGAAACGGATCTCCTACTTGAACAGAAGGCAAGTCTTCCGAAGATTCTTCCGTCAAGTCCGCAGATGCGAAAGTAGCTCCGTGTATCCCATCTTTTCCCGTTGCAGAACCCACAATAAAAACGGAGTTTCCTGGGCCATCAGCCGTCGCAGATAAAGTTTTCCCTACCTCTACGATTCCAACAGACATCGCATTGACTAGAATATTTTGATCATAAGACGGATGAAAATACGTTTCTCCTGCTACCGTTGGTACACCAAAACAATTACCATAACTACTAATTCCATCAACTACTCCAGCGACCAAACGCCTCATTTTCGAGGTGTTTAGTTTACCAAAACGAAGTGAATTTAGAGCGGCAATAGGTCTCGCTCCCATAGTAAAAATATCTCGATGAATTCCACCTACTCCCGTAGCTGCACCTTGAAATGGCTCAATAAAAGAGGGATGGTTGTGAGATTCAATTTTGAAAGCACATGCCATACCTCCCCCTATATCTACCAACCCTGCATTCTCCTCCCCTGCTTCAACCAGTAATTTTTCTCCTTTTCGGGGCAGTGTTTTTAAATATTTTATGGAATTTTTGTATGAACAGTGTTCAGACCACATCACAGAAAAAATACTTAATTCTGTAAAATTGGGCTGCCTTCCCATATGTTTCTTCACCAATTCAAACTCATCTGCTGTTAATCCTAATTGGATTGCCGTTTCTACATTAGGTAGTTGTTGAGACATCGAATTTTTATTTTATAGAGGTTTTCAAAGAAAACGTAAATATACAGTTTTAGTAGGTAAGTAATAAAAATGATACAAATATCTTGTATAATTTTTAAAGCAAAAAAGTATAAATTCACTTCCTCATTATCTTCAATTAATTCAAAAGGTAGCTTCATATCTAACTACAAAAAAATGTAAAAAATTTCACAAAAAATTATTATTTGTTTTCATGCTTTAGATTCAAAAAATACTTAATTAACAAGATTAAACATATATTATAAAAACATATAAATTTTATATCATTTCATAAAAAACTAAGTTACAAGACAATTTTTGTTAACTCTACGTAAATTAACATTTACACTAAGTTATAATTGGGTCTATATTGGTATTTTAGGGTATATAAAAAGAGATTAAGTTTTTTACTTTTGTCTCCTTTAAGTTACCGCTTTATTCTAAAAAATTTATTTAAAACTATTGTAGATGAATCGACAATTTTTACAAAAAAAAGGGAAAATGGTTCTTTTTTTCCTGCTTATTTTCTCAACCTTCTCAACTTTTGCTCAAGTCACCACTTCTTCTATCAGAGGAAAGGTGATTGACGATACTGGAGAAGATGTTATTGGAGCTACCATTTTAGCAACTCATCAACCATCAGGAACTTCATACGGAGTTGTAACAGAAGTAGATGGTACATTTTTCATCCCCAATATGCGTATTGGTGGACCTTATTCTGTTGAAGCTTCCTATGTTGGATTTCAAGACTATAAAGTCGAGGGACTTCAATTACAATTAGGTGAACGAAAAACAGTTGATATTACTTTAAATTCGGGTGTTGAATTAGAAGAAATTATTGTTTCTGGAGAGAAAGGAGCTTTGATTAATCCTGACAAAACAGGAGCAGGTTCTGTTGTTTCGTTAGAACAATTACAAACTTTGCCTACCATTACTCGTTCTACAGCTGATTTAACTAGACTAAACCCTATGTCAGCAGAAGGTGGGTCTTTCGGAGGAAGAAATGACCAATTCAATAATTACACACTAGATGGTTCTGTTTTCAATAATCCATTTGGTTTAGATGCTGCTACACCTGGAGGACAGGCAGGTGCACAACCTATTTCTTTAGATGCGATAGAACAAGTTTCTGTTTCTTTAGCCCCTTATGATGTTACCAAAGCAGGTTTTACAGGTGCATCCATTGATGCCGTAACCAAGTCAGGTACTAATGAAATAAAAGGGTCTGTTTTTTCTTATTTCCGTAATTCTGATATGACAGGTGGAAAAGTTGCTGGAACCGAAGTAAATCGAGGAGATTTAAGTCAATTACAGTTGGGTGCCAGCTTAGGTGGTGCATTCGTTAAAAATAAAATTTTCTTCTTCGCCAATTTCGAAATGGAAAGACGTTCTGATTTGGGTTCGTATTTTGAACCGAACAGAGGAACTAATGGAGCAAATATATCAAGAGTTTTAGCTTCGGATATGGAATCTATTTCTACCCTATTAAGAAATGAATATGGTTATGAAACTGGAGATATTTCTGGCTTTAAGCATAATACTGATAACGAAAAAGGTCTATTCAAACTAAACTTTAATATCAGTAATGCTCACAAATTAGCTGTAACTTATAATTTCTTGAGGGCTTCAAGAGATTTACCTGCTCATCCATCTGCAATAGGTAGTCGAGGACCAGATTTACAAACACTACAATTCGAAAATGCTGGATATGCTATTAACAATAATATACAAGCCGTAAAAGCAGAACTAAACTCTCTATTTGGTAGTAAATATTCTAACAAATTCCAAGCAAGTTACACGCAATTTAGAGATAAGAGAACTCCTAAAAGTTCTCCTTTCCCTGTGGTTAATATAGGTAAAGAAGGGGTAAGATATATCATTGCGGGTCATGAGCCATTTTCGATAAACAACGTGTTAGACCAAGACGTAATACAATTAACGAACAACTTTAATTATTATACGAAGAATCATACGTTCACGGCAGGGGTATCATTTGAAAGATTTGCTTTTAATAATTCATTTAACCTAACAGGTTATGGGGCAAGAGTTTTCTTTCCAGATATTGACATAAATGATGCTGCTGCAGTTCTTACTTCTGATGGATTTAGAGCAGAAGTAAACGCTGCAGATTCAACTTTTACAGCGAATAATGCTAACAATAACTGGGCATTAGCTGAACTGAATATTGGTCAATTGGCATTCTATATCCAAGATGAAATTAGTATTTCTGATAAGTTAAGACTAACCTTAGGGCTAAGAATTGACAAACCACTATATTTTGATACGGAAACAAAAATGCAAGAAAGTATCGATAGAAACTGTTGCTATAGTCCAGACAACGACTACTTTGATAAAGACGGAAATTCTATAAAATTAAACAGTTTAGAATTGCCTTCTTCTAAACCACTAATCTCTCCACGTTTAGGATTTAATGCCGATTTGTCTGAAAAATCTCAATTAAGAGGAGGTTCTGGTTTGTTTACAGGTCGTTTACCATTCGTATGGATAGGAAACCAAATCGCAAATCCTAACTCATTCTTTTATGTAACTACAGACCCTGATTTCAAATTTCCACAAGTTTGGAGATCTAATTTAGGTTATGATCAATCTTTTGGAGAAGGCTGGGAGTTTTCTGCTGACTTCATATATACTCAAGATATTCAAGGAGCTATGGTTAGAAATTTTGGAAATGCAACGCCATCGGGTACACTTGATGGTCCAGGAAGCAGACCAATCTATTTAGCTGCTGACAAGGGGTCAAATAATGCTTATGTTTTCACAAACGTTAATGAAGGGAGAAGTACCAATCTATCTTTCACCCTTAAAAAACAATTTACCAATGGTATTAATGCAAGCCTTGCTTATAATTTCTTAGACTCTCAAGATGCAGCTTCTATTGATGCCGAAATTTCTTCTGATGCATTCGAAAGAAATCCTGCTAATATTCAAAACACAAATACACCTGAACTTTCTCAATCACTATATGGTAATCAACATCGTTTTGTAGGTTCATTTTATAAAATGTTCAAATTCAACGAAAAATCAGGGTTACATTTAGCAATCTTTGCCGAAGCCGTTAAAGGTGGTCGATATAGCTTTACCTATTCTGGAGACATTAATAATGATGGTTCTACCTTGAATGATTTAATTTACATTCCAACTAATACTGAATTGAATGAAATGAATTTCACATCAGATGCAGAAAGAACAGCTTTCAATAGTTTTATTGAGCAAGATGAATATTTGAGTGAGAATAGAGGTTCGTTTGCTGAAAAGTTTGCTTCCATCAACCCTTGGTATACTAAAATAGATGCAAGATTGATGTACGAAGTTGGAGTATTAGAAAATGATAATATCCAAATCAGTTTAGATATCCTAAACCTTGGAAACTTAATCAACTCTAATTGGGGCGTTCGTCAAAATGCGACTAATACTGGGTTAGTACAACCGTTAGGCGTTACCGTTGCTGACGGAACACCAACATACACATTCAATACGGATAGAACAAATACTTATCAAAATGATTTTAGTTTGTCATCAAGATGGCAAATGCAATTAGGATTAAGATATAACTTCTAAATCTTCTCTAATCAGAAGGTACAAGAAAGGCTTGTTACGAATTGTCGTAACAAGCCTTTTCTTATTTCAATTAATTTCATACTTTCACTATTAAAAGACTATGAAACATATCGCCTTAATCGTTACTTTATTTATTTTCCAATCTACTCTTTTCGCTCAAATTCCATCAGAAAATATCATTCTTGATCTTAATTTCGAAGAATTTCCGTTTGTAGATCAATCTCAATACCAACACAGTATTATTAATCATGAAGCCAATTGGGGCGCAGGAAAAATAGATTCTGGATTACAATTAATAAATTCTCAGGCTTTTTTAGAAATTCCATCTAACGAAAATCTATTTATAGATAGCATTATTTCGATTTCTCTTTGGTATCAACACCAACAACAAGCCTCTAATGGCAGTTATTATTCGCTCGTAGAACAAAGTGCTGATGAATTAGACGGTCACTCTAGATATGGGATTTGGCTACAAAATCAAAAAACAATTTCATTCTGCATAGAACCCGATACTTGCGTTAATGGATCTATTGTTTGTCAACGATGTACGGAAGTTGATGTTGATATGACAGCAGGAGAATGGTATCATGTAGCCAGTAGTTATGATGGTAATTCTTTAAAATTGTTTATCGATGGAGAACTAAAATCTGAGAAATTTAATAGTATCAAAACTAAAATTTCTACTCGCCCCTACCCGCTCACTATTGGCACTGATATGTTTGATAATAGTCCTTCTTACTTAAAAGCAACATTAGACGAAATCAAAATTTTCGATATAGTTTTGACTCCAGAGCAAATTAATTCTTTGGCTTTTAATGATTCTATTTCTACTCACAATCAATTTATTGCTGACGAAAAAACGCACATTTTTCCGAACCCAAGCTATGATTATATTTACTTTCAATCGAATAGAAATATTAAATATTATCAAATTTATAACACCAAAGGGCAATTAGTTCAACAAAACTCCTTTCCTTCTGATAATAAAATTCAATTATCAACTTTGGCACAAGGCATTTACTTTTTAATGTATTCAGATGGCAATCAAGTATTTCAAAGAAAGATAATGAAGCAATAAATAAAATAATTAAGTAACTTAGGATTTATTAATTCGTCAGAATAACAGCGTTTTATTCTTATTTAACTAAAAAACTATATCATAAAATGGGATTATTTGATTTTATAAAAGGAGAATTAATTGAAGTCATCGACTGGGTTGAGAATGACAAAGACACCATGTGTTGGAAATTCCCTGATGCCGATGCCAATATTAAATATGGAGCTCAATTAACTGTTCGTGAATCTCAACTCGCTTTATTTCTTGACGAAGGCGAATTTGCCGATGTTTATGAACCAGGCAGAACGGAATTGGTTACTCGAAATATGCCTTTATTAACTTCGCTTCGTAACTGGGACAAAGGTTTCAAATCTCCTTTTCTTTGTGATGTATATTTTTTCAGTACTCGAACATTTACAGGTTTGAACTGGGGAACGGCAAACCCTATCATTTTAAGAGATCCTCAATTCAAACAAGTTAGAGTTAAGGCTTTCGGTACTTATTTCATTAAAATTAGTGATGTAAAAACCTTCTTTACGGAGTTTGGAGGAACAAAAAGACAAATTACGATTTCGGAAGTAGAAGAGGCATTGAGAGATATTATTTCGCCTCGTTTTGCGGAATGTTTAGCAGAAGCAGAAGTTTCAGTCTTAGATATGGTCAGTAATTACACTGAATTGGGTGAGAAAATTGCTCCTATGATTCAGGCAGACTTGGATAAATTTGGTGTTTCGTTAGAAAAATTCGTTATCTCCTCTACTTCGTTACCGAAAGAAGTGGAAGACTTTTATGATAAAATGACCAATATGAATATGGTCGAAAACATGAACAAATATCAGCAATTTCAGATGTCTAATGCAATGGAAAAAGCTGCAGAAAACCCTAATGGCGGTGGTTCTGAAGGCATGGGTATGGGCATGGGTTTTGGCATGGCAAATATGATGGTCAATCAAAATCAGCAACAACAAAACAATAATAATCAACCCAAAGAATCGAAAGATGACATCATGAAAACGCTTAAAGAATTAGGCGAACTTTTCAAAGCTGATATTCTTACGAAAGAAGAGTTTGAAACTAAGAAAAAAGAATTATTAGCACGATTATAGTTCTCTTTTGTAAAATTTCATGATCCATTTCTAATATATGAGTACTGATATTTCTAATCATTCAACCGAAGCTGCACCACTCGAAAATCAATGTCCTTCTTGTGGTGCAGGTTTGAAGTATTCAGCCGAACATCGAAAACTTTCTTGTGGTTACTGCGGATTCAAAGAAGAATTAGACACTTCTAACGATAAAGTTGTTGAACAAAACCTAAATGAGAGTTTACAAAAACTGAGAACGTATCAGCCTCCCAAATTAGAACAGGTTCAATTTAATTGTGGGAATTGTGGGGCTATTTTTATTCAATTGCATGATGAGGTTCAGGCAAATTGTGGATATTGTGGTTCCAAAAATGTGAATCCCAGTGCCTACGAACAGCGTTTTGTTGAACCACACGGAATGCTTCCTTTTTATATTTCAAAAAAAGAGGCGGCTAAACAATTTGAGGATTGGATAAAGAAAGGTTGGTTTCATCCCAACAAACTCAAAAAACTATCTGTAATTGAAAACCTCCATGGTGTTTATGTGCCTTTTTGGACTTTCGATGCCCAGTCTGAAGCACATTGGTCTGGTGATGCAGGATTTTATTACTACACGACTCATCAAGTTCGGGTAAATGGTAGAATGACCACTCAACGAAGAAGACATACCCGATGGGAACGAAGGAGTGGAAATTTTAGACATTTTTTTGATGATATTTTAATTCTTGCCAGCAGTATTTTGAAGCAATCTACCGTTCAAAAAATATTTCCGTACCGTCTAAATGAGGTCATTAATTTTGATCCCAAATTGGTTATCGGTTGGGAAGCCGAGGTTTATCAAATAGAACTTAATCAAGGTCATCAAAAAGGTGAAATAATCATGGATCATCGCCTAAGACAAATGTGTTCAGCACGATTAGGTGGTGATACCCAACGTAACCTATATGTTCAGTCCAAAAAATGGGATCATACTTACAAACTACTTATCCTCCCTCTTTGGATTTGTACCTATATTTATAACAACAACACTTATCATTTCGAAATCAATGGACAAACTGGAAAAGTAACTGGTGAAAAACCGCTTTCGTATGTTAAAATTGCTTTTGCTATCCTTTTCGCTATTTCTATTATTTTATTGATTGTTTGGTTGAGAGAAAGTGGGGTGCTTCAGTAAGGGTGAGAATTGTGGGTTAGTTTTTGTTGCTATTTTAATTTTGTCGAAATAATAAAGAAGAAAATGCTTAATGCCAAGACTCATCTAAATCTCAGTTGTTGTTTTATACTAATTTTATTATGCTCTATCTTATCATGCAATTCTTTTCAAAAATTTGATGCTAAAGGTTTTATGTAGAAATGGTAATTGGAGAAGCATCTGTTGAGTTATCAATAGGTTTATTGTTAGGTAAGTTTAAATCTAATACTGATATTTTATCAAACCAATTAAGTAGTGCAAAAGTGACAAGAGGGGTTCTACGAGATATGATACCTAAGGTTCTTCCAGCTAACTTAGGGATTTTTATTAACCATAAAGTAAGACCATACAAACCTATTTACAGGATAATTACTGACTATGATAACAAAATAAATTTGTTGAAAAATTCTATAATATCAAGAAAAATAATACATGGGTTTAATGATTTTGGTACTGGATTTCGAAGTGGATACTCTAAATTTGGAATAAAAAAGGCAATAGATGATGAATAAGATAAAGTTGTTTTGGAAGAAAGATAAAAAGTTTATCCTTGGGGTATGTGGAGCTATATTATTTAGTGTTTTTTCGTTTTTCATCAATCTTTATAAAAGAGAAAAAATTTTAAAAAACCCAAAAATTACAGTAATTGAATATTTAGAAAAAACTCCTGCAGCTACTGGTAGTTTTACTTTTGATTTTAAAGGAATTATAGAAAACAAAGAACAAATTATTTCTTTTTCTATTTTTAAATCTAACTTCAAAAAAAATAATTGTTACTTATTGATTTATGAAAATGGAAATCCTAGCAACTATACTGTAACTACTTACGAAGTAGATTATGAAGTCGGAGCTTGTTTAGACTCTGTATATTCTATTAAAAAATTAGATAGTTTAGGATACTTAGCACCAATATTTTAATTATTTAGTTAACATCCTCCTCCAAGGAGATATTCCCTGTTTCTAAATGCTTCTAATTTTCTAAAACAAAACCATATTTCAAAAACCAAACACAAAAGCCTAACTTTAAAAATATATCAATTTATTCTTTGCATCTTTGAAAAAAGAGAAAAGCAAGAAATGATACAAAACATCCTATTTCCATACAAGATTTTGGCGAACTCCGTACCTGTAGCTACGTGTACGGAGACAAAACGATGTTTACCCATCAGTTTAGCAGTCCAGTTGTTCTATTTCTGCTATGCTTAGTCCTGTTACTTCTGATATAAGTGCAATGTCCATATTTCTTTTTTTCATTTTGCAGGCAGCATCTTTAGCTTTTTTGTATTCTCCACTTCGTTCGCCCTTATCAAAAGCATCATCAATCAACGTTTTTTCTACACGAACGGTATCCCAATACTTATCGTAGGCTCTTCTTTCTTCATCTGAAAAAGCAGCATTTTCAACTAACTCAGTAGCTTTTTTGATTTCTTGTAATTTGAGCAATTCAGGGGATATGTTCTTCGTATTTTCATCAATTTCTGTCAAA
>CALAJP010000121.1 GCA_937922815.1 uncultured Saprospiraceae bacterium | reverse complement strand
TAATAATGAAAATTTAATGTTAAAGGAATATGATAGTATTTTTGCATCATCTTAAATTTATATTGTTATAATTGAAAAAACGCATTTAACTTTTTAAACAAAGCACTTTAAGTATGAAAAATTTATTTTTACCTTTATTTTTATTCCTATTAGGATTTGCTGTATCCGCACAGTCAGTCTCTGGTATCATCATTGATGGAGAAAATGATGAAGAACTAATTGGTGCAGCTGTACTAGTTAAAGGTTCTTCTTCAGGAACAGTTTCTGATTATGATGGGAGCTTCAAAATAGAAGGATTAGAAAATGGTCCTGCTACTATTGAAATCTCTTATGTTGGCTATGAAACAAAATCTATTGATGTAGAAATTAATGGAGATACAGACTTAGGTTCAATCACATTAGGAACTGATGCTTATGGATTAAGTGAAGTTGTAGTTACTGGGGTTATGGATATTGTTCAAGATCGAAATACTCCAGTGGCGATTTCAACTATTTCTACAGCACAAATCCAAGCAAAAGCTTCAGGGAATGTTGAATTACCTGAAGTTGCTAAGGCAACTCCATCAGTATATGTAGCTAATCAATCTGGAGGATATGGAGAATCTCAAGTATATACTAGAGGATTTGATCAAACTAATACTGCATTCTTATTGAATGGTCAACCAATTAATGGCATGGAAGATGGAAAAATGTATTGGTCAAACTGGTCTGGCTTGTCTGAAGTTGCTTCTGCGATTCAAATTCAAAGAGGTTTAGGTGCTTCAAAACTAGCTATTTCTTCTGTAGGTGGTACTTGGAACTTTGTAATGAAAGCTACTGATTCTAAAAAAGGAGGGTCTGTTTCTACTTCTATTGGAAATGATGGTTATAGAAGAGCTGGAGCTTCATATAGCACTGGTTTAATTAATAATAAATTTGCTGTTACAGCATTATTTTCAGGATGGTCTGGAAACGGATGGGCTGAAGGTACAGAAGGGCAAGGTCAAAATTACTTCCTTTCTGCTGGGTTTAAGCCAAACGAGAACCATTCTATTAATTTCTTAGTAACAGGAGCTCCTCAATGGCATGATGTAAAATTCAACCAATCTATTGCAAGTCACAGGGATACAAATGGTGATTTAAACCCAAGATATAATTCTAATTGGGGGATTTATAACGGAGAATACTTAAGTGAGAGAAAAAATTATTACCACAAACCAGTTGTTAATTTAAGTTGGGATTGGAAAATAAATGATAAGTCTAAATTTGCTACAGTGCTTTACGGTTCACTTGGTAGAGGTGGTTTTACTGGTCAGTTGGCTGGTGATAAAGTTAGAACTGGAAGTGGTCAAATTAATTTTGACGATTCCGATGGGTATGTAATGAGAGCTTCTGTCAATAGTCACAATTGGTTTGGTGCTGTTTTAAGTTATGAAAATCAAGTTACTGATAAAATTACTTTAAGTGTTGGTTCTGATTTAAGAACATATAATGGAGATCACTTTAGACAAGTAGTCGGTCTATTAGGTGCAGACTCCTATTCACAATCTGCTAGAACTAGATACCCTAATGGTTACACTGTTGATAATTCCTTCAGTATTGAACCTTGGAAAATCAACAACTTTGCTGATGAAGGAGAAAGAGTTGTTTATGATAATGCTGAAACTATTCAATATGGTGGAATATTTGGTCAAGCAGAATATAAAATAGATCATTTCTCTGCATATATTCAAGGTGCATTTTCATCTCAAAGTCATGTTAGACACGAAAGATTTAACGAACTTGAAGCTAATGAAGATTCTGAAAAAGTAACAAATACTGGTTTCAATTTAAAAGGTGGATTAAGTTATACATTTGACAATACACATACTTTCTTTGCTAATAGTGGTATATACTCAAGACAACCATTTCATGATATAATATTTTTAAATAACTCTAACACTCTTAACCCAGTTACTGAAAATGAAGAAATCATAGGTTTAGAGTTAGGTTATAAACTTAATATCCAAGATTTTTCTGCCAATGTTAACTTTTATCGTACTTCTTGGAACAATAGAATTTCGACAAGTTCATTTAATGCAGATGACGTAATTGAAATTGGTGATTTCTCTAGAACTGTTGTCAATGAAGCTTACACTAATTCTAAACAAGACCAATTACATACTGGTGTTGAGGTCGATTTAAGTTATACTCCCACTAAAAAATTAAAAGTTTATGGACTTGCATCTTTTGGTTCTTATAAGATTAACGGAGATGTAGTTGTTGATGTATTTGATGAGGTTACTCAAGGAGGTCAGCAAGAATTAGTAGAATCTATCACAAGAAACGGTGAAAACTCTATTGATGGCAACAAAATTGGAGGAGCTCCACAAACATCTTTTGGTGGTGGAGTAAAATATAAACTAACTGATAATTTAAGCTCTGAAGTTACTGTTTTATCTTACGATAATCTTTATTCTGAAACTTCTAATGAATTAAAATTACCTGCTTATACTTTAGTAGATTTAAATCTTTCATATTCACTTCCATTAGAAAATGGAAACCTAATCAGAATAAGTGGTAATATTTACAACGTTTTTGATCAACTTTACATTTCTCGTTCTAATACAGCATTTCTAGTAGATGAAACAACTGTGGATACTTGGAATGGTATTGATGAGAGAAATAGTGTTACATTTGGTAAGACTAGAACTTGGAATTTATCAATGAAATACCAATTCTAAAAAATACAACATTTATCGTTGTAACAAAAAGAGCCGCTATTTCATACGAGATAGCGGCTCTTTCATTTTCTATAAATCCAAAATCCCTTCGGGCAAGTCCATAGTAATGATTTTGGATAATGGCTCAATATTAGTAACTAAACTTTCTGCCAAAGGAATCATTACTTCCTTCTCTTTTGATTCATAATTGATTACTGCTATCCATTGCTTCAAATTCAAAATCATATCTACAATAACTCCAATTTCTCCCAACGATTCATCAACTACTTTAAACCCTAACCATTCATCAGAAACAGAAATAGTCATTTCTTCAACCTCAGTATCATCTATTTCTAAATAAATTGAAGCACCCGCTAAATCCTTCGCTGCCTCTTTAGAGTTTACATCTTCAAAACGACAGGTAGAACGGTCTAAATCCAGATCTTCAATAAAATAAGGTATTTTCTTTTGCTCAAGTTCCAAAAAAAAGACATCACTTTCTTCCAATTTAAACAACCATTGTTCGTTGACTGCCAAGCGAATATCACCAGCTATACCTAGTGGTTTTCCTAATTTTCCAATTTTTCGAAGTGTATTCATTCTAAATAGATTGTTTTCTGACTTAAAATTTAAAAAAAGCTAACAAAACTGCTTAACTTATCGTTGAAATACAAAATAAACTAATTATCATGGAAGAATTAACCTTAGCAACCAGAGATTTAAATAAAAATGGTTTTTTGAACCTTGAAGTTGATCCAACTTTAGATTTAGTAGCTGAAATTAACAAATTAAAAAAAGAGAAAAATGCTATCGTTTTAGCCCATTACTACCAAGATGCAGAAATACAAGATATTGCAGATTATATCGGAGATAGTTTAGGCTTATCCCAAAAAGCAGAATCTACGGATGCTGATATTATTGTTTTTGCAGGTGTTCATTTTATGGCTGAAACGGCTAAAATGCTAAACCCTTCAAAAAAAGTTTTACTTCCTGACCTTAAAGCAGGTTGTTCTCTAGCGGATTCTTGCCCTCCTCACCTATTCAAAAAGTTTAAGGACAAACATCCTGACCACATGGTCGTGAGTTATATTAACTGTACTGCCGAACTAAAAACGCTGACTGATATTTGTTGTACTTCAACAAACGCAGTTCATATCATAGAATCAATTCCAAAAGAAACAGGAATTATCTTCGCTCCTGATAAAAATTTGGGTGCATATTTGCAAAAGAAAACGGGACGTGATTTAATTCTTTGGAATGGCACCTGTATGGTTCATGAAATCTTTTCTCATGAAAAAATTACTAAACTAAAAATTCGTCACCCAAATGCCAAGTTCATTGCACACCCAGAATGCGAACCTCATTTATTAGAAATGGCTGATTTTATTGGTTCAACAACGGGTTTGCTTAATTATACTAAAGATGATGAAGCAACAGAATTTATTGTAGCCACGGAGGTAGGTATTATTCATCAAATGCAAAAAGCATCGCCTGACAAAACTTTCATTCCTGCACCTCCAACAAACAATTGTGCTTGTAACGAATGCCCACATATGCGATTAAATACGCTTGAGAAGCTATATCTATGTATGAAGCATGAATTGCCAGAAGTTCATTTGGAAGATTGGGTGGTAAAAGAAGGAAGAACTTGTATTGACAAGATGCTTGATATTTCCAAAAAAGCAGGTCTTTAGTCGGATAAAGGCAGTTTTGTATCTAAAAAGAAGTTTTGCTAATGAAAAATATTTATAATTTAGTTCGTAAATAAAAAACTAATTACAGATATGAATAATAAAGATTCTCAAAGTGCTCATGCAAATACAGTTATCAGAAACCATGTAGTTTGGTCTATGGGAGCGGGTTTAATCCCTATCATTATAGCTGATATTTTTGCCGTCAGTGCCTTGCAAGTAGATATGATTAAGCAACTATGTAATGCCTATGGAAAAGATTTTGAACACACCAAAGGAAAAGCCTATGTCACAGCACTTTCTAGCTCTACTTTAGCGAGATTAGGCGCTAGAAGTATTATTAAATTGATTCCAGGCGTAGGAAGTTATGTTGGTGGTGTTGCCGTTTCCATTTTTGCAGGGGCATCAACTTATGCATTAGGGCAAGTTTTTAAGGCTCATTTCGAGTCTGGAGGAACTATTTTAGATTTTGACCCTGAACGAGTAAAAAAATACTATCAAGAAATGTTTGAGAAAGGAAAGCAAAAAGCGAAACAGTGGCAGGACGAAGAAGTTGAAAACCCTAGCCCTTCAGTAGATGTTACTCCTACTAATGAAGCCGAAGAAGAAATAGTAGAAGCTCCCGAGAAAGCAAGCGATAGTGCTGAGCCTATTGAAGATGAATCTAAAATCGAAATCGAAAATGACCCTCTTGCTAAACTTCAAAAATTGGCAGATTTAAAAGACAAAGGTATCATTACAGAAGAAGAATTCATTCAAATGAAAACAAAATTGATTGATAGTTTTTAATTCATGGTTATTATCAAAGAAATAAATACTGAATCTACCATTCAGATAAGACATGAAGTCATGTGGCCCAACAAACCACGTGACTTTGTTCGTTTAGAGAATGACGATAGAGGCAAACATTTTGGATTATTTAAAAATAATCGACTCGTTTCTGTAATTTCTCTCTTTGAAACCGAGAATGTAGTTCAGTTTAGAAAATTCGCAACTTTAGTTGAATTTCAAGGCAAGGGGTATGGAAGTCAATTACTACGCCATATTATCAACTATTGCCAAAAGAAAGAGTATTCGAAAATATGGTGTAATGCAAGGGAGAATAAAACTTCCTTTTACCAAAAGTTTGGCTTCAAATTGACAGAAAAATCATTTATGAAGAGTGGTATTGAGTATATAATCATGGAAAAATCATTAGACGTTATTACGAATTGGATTGTATGTGAGAACAAATAGAAATTTTTATTTCGGCACGGAATCTAATACCCATAGGTGTTAAGATGAGTACTTGAAAAGGGCGTTTTTAATCCATATAAATTCATTCGTAATAAAGTCTATTATAAAAAAGACCTTTCAGCATATTGTACTGAAAGGTCTTTTAAAGTTAAAACGAAGCTAATCCTAGAATTACTCTACTAACAACGTTTGTCCGTTAGAAATTACATTTGATTCTAATTCATTTAACTCTTTGATTGTAGAGATTGGTGTATTATACATTTTTGAAATACGGTATAATGTTTCTCCTTTCTTCACAACATGAATTTTAGTATTACTAGAAGCTCTATTTACAGGCTCAATATAAGAAGTTCCTTTTGCGGTAAAGCTTTCTGTATAACCATTCCCAAGAACTAACTTTTGTCCCACATGGATATTATTATCCAAAATTCCGTTCATTTCTTTTAAATCAGAAACTGAAACTCCATATTTTTTAGAAATACGGTATAATGTTTCTCCTTTTGCAACCACATGAACCTCATTAGTAGACGAAACAGAAGTTGCGACTGCGTATGAAGAATTATTTGTATTGGTTGCATTTCCGTTATAAACTAAGCGTTGACATCTTCTAATACTATTATTTTCTAATCCATTTAATTTTTTCAAATCATTGATTGAAATATTATAATAAGAAGCAATTCTGTATAATGTTTCTCCCTTTTGTACCACATGTACTCCTTCTGAAGAATCTTCGGGGCAACCATCTGATGATATTGTAGTCGAATAAGTAGTTGGTGCTGAATGGACAGCAGGTTCTCCATACGTATGAGTTCCCATATCTCTATCCGAAGTGGAATAGTCAGAATAATCATAGTTATTAACTACAGTAGCTGGACGAGATGTTGTATTTGAAACTACGGTGCTAGAAGTATTTGTAGAAGCGATATTTGAATTTCTTGTAATCGCAAAACCATTACGGTAAGTAATTCCGCCACATTCTACGTTCGCCAATTTTCCTGTATTCTTATCAAAAAATACATTTTTATTTAAATCTTTATAAATATGTCCACATTTTGAAACTTGTGTATATGTACCTTCTACAATCGACGAATTGCTAGTTATTACTTGACTCGGTTGATTTCTTACTACATCACTTGAATATGTAGTAGTCGTTTGACTAGGTTGCGTGTTACTATAAACTTTAACTTTAGAATTTTTACCCGACGTACTAACTCTTGATGAATTTTCATCCGTTGATGATATTATTCTGCCATCAGAATATTGCCTTTGTTTAGGAGTAGTAGAATAAGTAACGACACTTGATTTGTCATAATCATAAGTAGCAATTTCATCACTGTTATTTAAGAAATCGCTGTTATTATTCTGTTGATATGGGTTTTTCTGTGCCTCTGAAGTTGTTACTTCATCTGCTTTTTCTTTAGACTTATCCTTGTTCATTTTTTTATCGTTCTCAGCTACCGCATTACCTGCTTTTTCTTGACGAAGAATATCTACATAATTATTACAAACCGCATCCATGTATCTATCCATATTAAAGCCATCAACCGTCACCAATTCTTCTCCATTATAAGCTAACTCTTTTTTCTTCTTTGCTACATTATACTTAAAAACACCAAGACCTGGGGTCAAAGTCAATGTTTGGAATTTTCGGTCTTTATTTTTAGTTTTTGCTTCAAAGGTGAACTGAGAAGGACAAACCGCAGAATTTGTTGAAGTTAAATATACCTTTGCCTTAGAGCCATTTTTCGCTAAGTTCTTTTTCGAATCGCTGTTCATAACATAATCGAAGGCAATATCTTTTGATGTAAATGATATTTTATTGGCATTTGAAAACAAATAAGTTGCTTCAACAATTGGATAATTATAAATAAATTTTCCATCAGGAATTAGTAAATAATAAGCAGAAGTACGGTCATTAATTTTTTTAACCATAATCTCATCTACACTCAACGCCGTACAAGCTAATGCATTAGGTGGCATTTCAGTTAATGAACTTTGAGGAGTTTGGGCAATTTTTAAATACACTTTATCTCCTCTTTCTGTTTCTAACATATATTGTTTATCTGAGCCCACGTAGAAGTTTCCGTTGGATTCTTGATTGACTTGATAAGTGAATTCCTGCATACAGTCGGGGTTAAAAGCAATCATCGTAGATTGTGCATTAAGCATCAATGTGCTTAGAAACAGTATAGCAAAAGAAATACTATATTTTTGCATAGTAAAATTGTTAAGTATTGTAAATAATAGTTCGTTTATAATTTAATTTATACAAACCTTGATGGGCATCAATAACCAATAGTAGGAACGTCAAAGTCAATTCTTTGGTTCTCTATCAAATTGGATGTATGTGGGTTTTTTATGGTAAGAAAAAAGAAAAATTTAGGTTTTGTACACTACAAGATTTCTTCATTCTATTACAAATATAAATATTTTTTATCCGTATAAGATAATATTCCACCAATTTGTAACCTAAATTACTGTTAAAGAAAACTAAATGTAAATTTATGGCTTAGCTTGGCTGCGGAATCAATTCATTTTTTATAGCATATAGAACCAACTCAGCCGTACTATTAATTTGTAGTTTTTTAAAAATGGTCTTTCTGTGAGTATAAACGGTGTGGGTTGAAAGATGAAACTCATCCGCTATTTCTTTCGCTATTTTACCCTGTGCTATTGATTGAACCATTTCGATTTCTCGGGGAGTCAAGGGTTGAGCATCACAAGTTTCTTGTAAATAAAAAGATTTTTTGAGTATTAGATTTAATATTTTATTACAAAAGAAATTCTCTCCTTTGGAAGCTGCTGTTATCGCATTTCGAATCTCATCTTCGCCACATTCTTTGGTCAAAAAAGCGGGTATTCCCGATTCAATAATTTTATAAATGGTCTTTTTATCTTGATCTTGGCTCAAAATAACCATTTTAGCCTTAGGATATTTTTTTTGAATTTTTTCAATAGTACACGCTTGTATAGTATCTGAATTTTGATAATCTATTAATAATATACAATCGTCACATTCTTCTAATCTTTCAAATAAATCATCTTCATGAAAAACACCTCCAATTAGTTCTAATTCAGCATCTTGTTTCACAACTGCCATTAAACCTTGACGAGTCAAAAAACTAGAATCCGCAACTAAAACTTTGATTTTATCAGACATAAAAGAGTTATCTTTAATTAGAATGAATCCAAATTTAAATAAAATTTAGGCATTATTTTAATTTCAATTAGACTAATATGTAATTGAATTTAATTCACTAATATTTTATGTTTTCAAAACAAAATCGACATTATTAGCGTTACTATGATATAACTCTCCATAATCTTCTATTCGAATTCCATAAAAAGTAATATACTATTACAAACCTCTGCATTAATTTTCTAAACAATTAAAATTAAGAGTTATGTTAGATCGATTAAAGGTACTTCTGAACAATTCAGAAGAAGGAACACAGCGTGAAGAATGCCCAAACTGCTGGGGCAAACAAGAGTACAAAGGACAACAACGACAAATCTTAAAAGACCAACAAATTGATGTTAATAATCAAAGGTCTAAATATTCGTTTGTTCAAAAATTTGTGGTTGAAAGAATTACGGGTATTAAACTCAAGAAAAAAGTGGTAAATAATAATAACCAAGTCTTAAGAGGGTAATACAATTCAAAACAATCAGATGGAGTATATTGAAAATAAATAAGGTGGAAAGTTATCGAAACTTACCACCTTATTATAAAAGAACGGAATTTTATGGTATGCTATTTAAGCATTCAAAGCAGCATTTTTTGCTCTTTTTCTTTCATGTTCTTTCAAGAATACTTTTCTAATTCTTAGTGATTCTGGCGTTACTTCTACGTATTCGTCACCTTGAATATATTCTAATGCTTGTTCTAATGAAAATACTAATGGAGGCGTAATTTTGATTTTTTCATCCGCACCCGAAGAACGCATATTTGATAACTTTTTAGATTTAGTAAGGTTAACTACCATATCTCCAGGACGACTGTTTTCTCCAACAACTTGACCTTCGTAAATAGCCGCATTAGGTTGAACAAAGAATTTACCTCTATCCTGTAAGTTAAATATAGAGAACGGTATCGCAGAACCTGTTTCCATAGAAATCATTGAACCATATTGACGGCCAGGAATATCTCCTTTCCATGGAGCAAATTCTTTAAATCTATGCGTAACGATTGCTTCACCACCTGTTGTAGTCAACATCAAGTTTCTAAGACCAATGATACCTCTTGATGGAATTTCGAATTGAAGAATCATTCGATCTCCTTTTGTTTCCATACTCAAAACATCACCTTTTCTCTTAGTAACAGCTTCTATCGCTTTACCAGAAAAGTTGTCTGGTAAATCAATTGTCAACTCCTCGATAGGCTCGTGTTTAACCCCGTCAACTTCTTTTACAATTACTCTTGGTTGACCGATTTGTAACTCATATCCCTCTCTTCTCATCGTTTCAATCAATACAGAAAGATGCATCACACCTCTACCGTAAACATTAAACGCATCAGCAGTTTCACCCATTTCAACTCTCAACGCAAGGTTTTTCTCTAACTCCTTGTCCAAACGTTCACGAATGTGACGAGAAGTTACAAATTTTCCTTCTTGACCAAAAAATGGAGAATCATTGATGGTGAACAACATACTCATTGTCGGCTCATCAATTGCAATAGCTGGTAATGCTTCTGGGTTTTCAGCATCAGCGATAGTATCCCCAATTTCGAAACCTTCAACACCTACTACAGCACAAATATCACCCGCTTGGATTAAATCAGTTTCAATTTTATCCATTCCACGGAAAACAAAAAGTGATTTTATGGGATGTACCGAAGTTTTTCCTTCTTTATTCACCAAAGAAACTCTTTGTCCTTTTTTTAATTGTCCTCTCTGTAATCTACCAATCGCAATACGACCAATATATTTAGAGTAATCTAGAGAAGTAACCAACATCTGAGGTGTACCATCTTGGTCCACATCAGGAGCAGGAATATGCTCGATAATGGCATCCAATAATGGAGTTACATCTTTTGTTGGGTTTTTATAATCTAATCCCATCCATCCGTTTCTAGCAGAACCGTATAATGTTGGGAAATCTAATTGATCTTCTGATGCATCTAAAGTAAACATCAAGTCAAAAACTTTTTCATGTACTTCGTCAGGAGTACAATTGTCTTTGTCTACTTTATTAACGACAACGATAGGCTTTAGTCCAATTTCGATTGCTTTTTGTAAAACGAATCTAGTTTGTGGCATTGGACCTTCGAAAGCATCAACTAACAAAAGAACACCATCAGCCATGTTCAAAACCCTTTCAACTTCACCCCCAAAATCGGAGTGACCAGGAGTGTCAATCAAGTTGATTTTTACATCTTTGTACGTAATAGAAGCATTTTTAGAAACGATTGTGATTCCTCTTTCACGTTCCAAGTCCATGTTATCCATTATCAATTCGCCTGGCTTTTCGTGTTCGCTGAAAAGTTGTCCTTCATGTAACATTTTGTCCATCAAGGTAGTCTTACCATGATCTACATGGGCAATGATAGCTACGTTTCGGATTGCTGTCATAAGCAGTGCTTTTTGTTAAACTGTTCAAAAAAAGCACAAAGATACGCTCATTTTACGAACTAATCTACTTTATAATTAAAATTATATATTTAAGGTTAGAAAAACATGATTAATTCTAACTATTTATCAACCTTTATTTCTGGTTGATTATCAACATTAAAATCAAAAATGTCAGGACGATTATAATGTCCATTGGCATCAAAATCCAATTTACTTTCTATGATTTCATCCAAATCTAATTCGGCTGTCAAGACACCAGCGCTTCCAATTAATGGACCCGCAATAATTTTGCCCAACGGAGAAACAATCACACTTCCTCCATTGCACATTTCATCTTTCTCCTCAGCGACAAAGCTCTGATAATCTT
>CALAJP010000120.1 GCA_937922815.1 uncultured Saprospiraceae bacterium | reverse complement strand
CTCTTTTATCTTTTCGTATGGAACTGTTATCATTATTTCATTAGGTTTTCTTGTACATAAATTTCAAATTGTTCCAATGCTTCAGGTATCTTTTTTCGTCCCATTCCTATTCTAAAATACCCTTCGTAATCATAAATTCCGCCAGGCAGAATCAAAACACCTTGCTTTTTCAGGACTTTTTCTGCAAACCCCGTATCATCATTATCAAATAGCATTTTAATAAAAGCGACTGGTCCTGCATTCGGTTTATTCCAACTAAAAAGATGTGAATATTTATCGAAAAATGTACTGTACAATTCCATATTAGAACGAATAATATCCAAATTTCTCTCTAATATTTGGGCTCTATTTCTCAATGCCACTCCTGCCAAAAATTCACTGGGAGCAACATTACAAATCGTAGTATATTCTTTCAGGACACTAATTCTATCCAATATTTTACTATTTTTGGTAACCACCCACCCAATTCTCAGCCCCGGCAATCCATAAGCTTTAGACATCACACCAACCGTAACGCCATTCTCATAAACATCTGCAATCGTTGGGATTCTATCTGCTGGATTCTGCTCTAACTCTCTATAAACTTCATCACAAAAAACGATAATCCCCTGCGAACGAGCCAAATCTATTATTGCCTTTTGTTCTTCTTTGGTAAATAAATATCCCGTCGGATTGTGGGGAGCATTCAGATGAATGGCTTTGGTCTTATCGGTTATTATTTTTTTCAATTCATCTAAATCAAAATATGGTTGATTGTCTTTGTAACGAACCATCCACTCTCGAACCTGACAGCCAATACTTTCGGGAACAGAAGCTAAGGATTGATAATATGGCGATTGAACAATTACTTCATCGCCTTTCTCTAATGCTGCGTGAGAATATAAAAAAATAGGTTCTTGTGCCCCTGTGCAAACCGTAATGTCTTCGGGAGAAATATGGTCGTAAAGACTCGCAATGGCAGTTCTCAATATCGGGTCGCCCTTTGGTTTGGTATATCCCAACCAAGTATTATGAAGTTGTTCTTCGGCTCCATTTTCTAAGTTTAATAAATCTTTAATGGTCATCGCCTCGCAATCAGAATTACAAAGCGAATATTTAGAAGTATGCTCATAAAGGGTGTAATACCTTTCGAGTTTAAATGGTCTTAAGTTTTTCATTGGTCAACGTATTTGATAGATGTTAATAATACGACATTTTGTATCAAAAACCTATCAAATTTCATTCTTAATTTTCAACCAAATTCTTCTCTCAAATACCCTCAGCGACCTCTCTTATCACTTCCAATAAATACTCGGTTGAAGCTTTGTCTTTTCGATGATTTATCAAGCAAGCTCTAAGGACAAATTCTCCTTTGATATACGTTCCTGTGATGAAAATACGGCCATCTTTTTCGAGGGCTTTAACCAATTTCAAATGAAATGCTTCTACATTTTCGTTACCTTTTTTGATATATTGGAAACACGAAACCGCCAAATTAGAATCCGCAACCAACTTAAAATCATCGGATTGGCGTATCAATTCACTGAGATAGTCTGTCAAATCAATATCTTTTTGCATCATCGATTTAATGGCTTCCATTCCATAACATTTGATACTAAACCAAACCTTGAATGCTTTTGCGTTTCGAGACAACAAAAAATGGTGTTCATTAAACTCCGTTCTCTTTTCTTTTGTGTTTTCATCACTTAACAGATACGATGCTTTTTTGTAGTAAGCTTTCCGCATTTGTTCCCAATTTTTGACCAACACACAACCTGCTTCGAAAGGTTGATACAGCCATTTATGAAAATCTAAGGCAACTGAATTTGCTCTATCTATCCCTGCGTACAAGCTTTTTTTACTGTCCAAAGCTGCTATTAATCCGCCATAAGCACCGTCTATATGAAACCACATTTGGTACTCCTCCGCAAGGTCTGCCAAGGCATTAAAATCATCAATAGCACCTGTGTTTACCGTACCTGCATTACCCACAATACAAAAAGGCAAAAATCCATTTTCAATATCATTTTCTATTTGTTTTCGGAGTGCGGTTAGGTTAATCGTGTAATTCTCGTTTATTGCTATTTTGATTAAATTATCCGTCCCGATTCCCAACATTTGAACAGACTTATCCACACAACTATGCGTTTCGGAAGAACAATATACCCGAAATGGCTTCATTCCAAACATTCCTTTTTGGATAATTTGATGCTTTTCAAAAAAAACATTTCTAGCGATTGTCAAACCATCAAAATTCGCTGCCGATCCACTACTTACTAACAAACCTGCATCTCCGCCAAAACCTACCATTTTAGAAGTCCATTTCAGTACCCGTTTTTCAATTTCGACCATTGAAGGAGCTAAATGCCATTTCGCAACATTCTGATTGACGGTACTCGCTAGCTTATCAGCGACCAAACTCATCTGATTTCCTCCAGAAACCACATAACCATACATATTCTTACCTAAATTCCCCGTAGCTGTATTTAGCACCTTGTCTTCCACAAAATTCAATAGTTGCTCTACATCCATTCCATTTTGAGGCAATTCTTCATCAAACCAACTTTCGACTTCTTGTTGAGGGTAGTTATAAAATCCCTTTATTTCGTTTATTTTTTGGTGTTGTCGGATAACCAATTCAGTTGATTGGTTAAGGATTTTTTCAAAAGAAGCTAAGGGGTAATCTAAATTATCCATCGGTGTTGTTTTATGAAATTATTTGCTCAAAGAGTGGAGCTTAAGAATGGTTTTCCAATTGCGTGTTGTCGCAGTGGTTTCTAATTTTTTCTCAAAGAAATTATTCGTCAATTTCGATTGATGATATTTCCCTTCGCAATAAATAAAGGCGATATTTTGCTCTATTATAAATGTATCGTTTTTAGTATCGAAACTTTTTATTTCCTCAATCTTAGCAGCGGCGGGAATATCCTTCAAAAAAGTAATATGCAATTTTGAAGTATCTGTATTTTCATCTTTAATAAATGGATTATTGTTGATAATACGATTCACCTCTTCGTGAGTGGTAAGCAAAACGGGCACTTCAAAACCATAGTTTTTTTTAATTATTTCGGCTATTGATTCAGTTATTTCTGTGTTCGAAAGATTATCTTTCTTATCAAAAAACACATTTCCGCTTTGGATATAAGTTGAA
>CALAJP010000119.1 GCA_937922815.1 uncultured Saprospiraceae bacterium | reverse complement strand
TGGCATTTATGAACCCACTTTAGATACTTTAGGAAATTTGTGGGTAAGTCAATTCACCGCTCAAGGGATGGAAATTGCTACTATAAATGCTGAACATTTTATTTCTGATACTCTTACCGAACAGCCAATTGACAGTTCGTATTTATATTCAAGCTCATTTGATGAAGAAATAGTTTTTGATGATAAAAATATTGAGTCCATAAAAGTTAATACTTCAGGTTATCCGAAAGGAAAGAAATTATTCAACCTTCATTCTTGGTCTCCTGAAATGGACTTAGAATCAATTTCACTAAACCTTTATTCTAATAATATTTTAGATGATTTTGAAGCTACAGCTGGAGCAAGCTATGCTTTTATAGATAATGAATGGTCAGTCGGTGCAGGTCTTGAATACGGAGGGACTTTTGCTGTTTTGGGCTATGATTATGGTTTTACGCCTGAAGTCAGTTTTGTCTATCAAGATATATTCGCTGATAGTTTAGTCTTTAATCGTTTTTTGTATCGCCAACACAAACAAAGTCTATCTGCTTCTTTTCCATTAAATTTATCAAAAGGAAGTTATTGGAATACGAATCTTAATTTGAAAGGGCAATTAAATTTATACACAGTTGACCATTTGAATTCAAAATCTTTATTGGGAAGTACTATTGAAGCTAGTTTTTTTCATTTCACTCCCACTCCTAAACGAAACCTGATCACCAAATGGGGAATATTTTCAAATTTTCAATACGCATTAGGTTTAGGAAATGGGAATAGGCAATTCCAAGGAAGTCTTACTTTAAATTTTCCCGGGTTTTATAGTAGTCACGGAATCGCTTTGACAGGAGCCTACTTCAACAGAATGGTTGATGAAAATAATCCTTTACGAACAGAAAATAAATTTGTAGGGAGTAGAGTCATTAACTTTACTTCATCAAATAAAACAACTGTTTCAAGGTTATCATATTATTATCCCCTCTTTTACCCTGAATTCACGATTTTAAATGGACTATTTTTGAAGCGTGTTTACGGAATTGCTTATGGAGAATGGCAAAGAAATAAGTATGAACTAGAAATTGGAGCAAGTTTAGATGATGATTTTTTGAGTTGGGGGCATGACGTTGTTTTAGAGGTGAGTTTTATGGATAATTTTGAAATTGAAGTTGGATTTCGTACTTCTTGGTACCGTAGAAAATTAACAAATGAAGTGACGAATGAAAATTCATTCTTTTTAAATTTTCCGTTTGGTAATTTTAGTTCTGCTCATTTTGATACTAGAACACTGAATGTACTTCACTTTTAATAAAAATCGGTCATATTAAGTATAATATCAATTTGATTTAGTAAATTAGCTTTATGTATAAAACACAATAACTAATTCTAAAATTGATACCAATGCTTCAAAAACCTAAACTTTCCTTTTGGCAGATATTAAACATGAATGTCGGTTTTTTTGGTATTCAATACAGTTTTGGATTACAACAAAGTGCCGTTACCCCAATTTATGATTTTTTAGGAGCTACACCTGACCAAATTCCAATTTTGCATTTAGCAGGCCCAGTAACAGGTTTATTAGTTCAGCCCATCATTGGAGCGATGAGTGACAAGACATGGAGTCCAAGGTTTGGTAGAAGAAAACCTTATTTTCTTATTGGAGCTATATTGTGTAGTTTAACCTTATTTGCATTCCCTTTTAGTAGTTCTTTGTGGATGGCAGCTGGTTTATTATGGATTTTGGATGCTGGTAACAATACAGCGATGGAACCTTATAGAGCTTTGATTGCCGATAAATTAGATACTGAACAGCAACCACTTGGTTTTCAGATGCAAAGTTTCTTCACGGGATTGGGGCAAGTATTAGCAAATGTCTCATTGTTCGTATTTCCACTGATTTTTATTGGTACTACAGGCTCATTACCTACTTGGGTTTATGCCTCTTTTTTCTTGGGAGCGGTATGTTCTATTGTCACCATTTTATATAGTATCAGTAAAACGGAAGAAATTCCACCTACGCCAGAAGAATTAGAGGAAATAAATAAAAAACAGAATGTATTAGAACCTTTATTAGAAATTTTAGCAGCCATAAAAGATATGCCTAAAGTAATGTGGCAGTTGGCTTTGGTTTATTTATTTCAGTGGTATGCACTATTTTGTTATTGGCAAAATTCATCAAAAAGTGTGGCATTATCCGTATGGAATGCTACACCTGAAAATACAGAAGCCTATACTGAAGCCGTAAGTTGGACGGGCTTAGTAAACGGTTGGTATAATGTTGTTACTTTTTTAGTTGCTTTTTCATTAGTAGGTTTTGCTAAGAAATATAGTGCCAAAAACGTTCATGCTTTTTGTCTAATCATAGCAGCATTAGGCTTTTTTGCCTTCCCATATATTCAAGATAAGAACATGTTATTTTTTGCCATTACTGGTTTTGGTATCGGATGGGCAAGCATGATGGGAATTCCATATTTAATGATTGTTTCAGATATTCCGAAAGAACGTTATGGAGTTTACATGGGAATAATAAACATGATGATTGTAATTCCAATGATTATTCAGACGTTGTCTTTTGGTTTTATTATGAAATATTTTCTGAATAATGACCCTAGAAATGCGATTACTTTTGCAGCTGTATTATTGGTTATCAGTGCCATTTTTACTTTGTTGATAAAGAGTAAAAAAGCTGCGAATCCTTCTATTTCTTAAATTATTTGATCGGGGTCAGGGTTGAGTATTTAGAAGAAAAGGGAGGTATATTTTCTCTGTTTTTTTCTAAATACTCATATGTTTTTTGCTCAGGAAGTGGTAAAATAAGTCAGATAAGCTTAAGAGTGAATTTTACATTTTATTCTATTTTTAATGTTAGTGCATTAAAAGATTTGGATTCGATTCCGACCAAACCATGTTTAGTTTCACCCTTTGCTATTTTTGCTCCATTAATGTTGTATGCTGACATCTCAGTTTTGAATTTTTTATTGGCGGAACTTGCGGCAATCAGATTACCTCCAGCCAACCCCGGGCCTACGATGACACCAATTGGAGTTACGGTTCTTTCTTGGTTTCCGTTCGTGGTCGTTAGATTCATAGGAGTTAACAATAGATATAATAAGTACAAAGCGGGTTCTTGTCTCAACTGGTTAAACACTACATCATTTTCCAATACGTTTGCGGTAGCTCCATTATCATAGGCTAATTTTATATCCTTCCCAAAAGTCAAGTCTTTATCAGAGTTATTAGTTATTTTGACGGCAACCAACTGTACTCCTTTTTTGACTTCTTTTTTAGCATATTTTTTATCGAGCAAACTGTATTTATATTCAAGGTTTACGTTATTTGACTCGTGGGCTGAAACGTAATTGATTGATTTAGGGTTAATTGCTTCGTAACCTGACGCACAATTCATCATAGTAAATGCGATGATGAGGTAAAATATCGTTTTTGCTGCTTTCATAATAATTATTAGTTAGATAGAAATTTATGTTTTAAGTTTATTAGGCATTATTTAAAGTTAAAAACTTTTTCTAAACTTAGAGTTAAGAATTGTGGATTTGTGTTGTAGAGTTGGCGATGGAGGTCTTCTATATGCTCATTTTCTACACTTTCAATTTCTCATCAATTATAGCATTATCAAAGTGAGTGCTAAAATTGGACTTACTTTCCTTATTTTTGAGGATAACATCAAAATTTTAGCCACGCCTTTGCATTATATTTCGACATATCCAATTCTTGAAGAAATGGTTGCACGAAGGAAGAAAAATAAGTAGTTAAAAGTAATTTAAATTTAGAAAAGAGAATATTTTTTGCAGACTATCTTATAATCTATACGTACGATACTTTATATATTCGTTGTACGTTTATGTAATATTGTAAGCATATTTACAAATTAAAAAATCAATAATTTATTACTCTTTATGATACGTTATTTAGTTTTCTTTTTATTCTGTGGGACATTTTGTTATGGACAAATTTTGGATAATGATTACGCCGCCATTTTTAATTTTGATGATTTGATTCCTAATCAGACGAATGTACAAAACACATCAGGAACGGCTGCCGAGGCTATTTTAGTAGGCGATGTAAAACCGTTTTCGGGAGTTCATAATTCGAGTGCTTTACGAATAGACCCTGGTGGATATGCTCAAATTTTGAGTTTGGATAGAATCTTTGGAAATGGAGATTTTGGAGTCAGTTTTTATTTTATGGCTACGGATTTATTTACCACAGATCAGGAGATTTTATCTAAAAGGCTTTCTAATTGTGCGGATGATGGTGTTTTTTCTATTCAAGTTTCGCCTGCACTAAATAGAGTGAAAGTTATTTTTGCACAGAACTCTACTTTAAAAGTAGAATTGATAGCACCTTTATCTACTACCGAATGTTGGCAGCACATTACGGTTGTTAGGCAAGCCAGTGTAATGTTTTTATATGTCAATGGTCTGTTAGTGGATGAAAGAGTATCGCCTGCTGGAAACAGAATCAATGTTCGTTCGGATGGAGAATTGGTTCGTTTGGGAACAGGAATTTGTACAGGCAAAACTACTAATGCTTTTACAGGTTTGGTCGATGAATTATTCTTCTTTCAATCAGCAATTAATAAAGATGAAGTGGCTACTTTGTATAAAGACCCAGACAGAATAGATGCAGGAGTAAGTTTAAATAATGTGGTTAATCTTTATTTAGGAGACGAATACCAGACAAAAATTGATGCTACATTTCCTACAATATCCTACGAATGGACACCTCGAGAGGGGGTTAGTGCTGTTACGGCTAAAGAACCCATACTAACGCCTACCGAAACGACAAGTTATCAAGTTAATTTTAAGTATTCAAATTTAGGGTGTTTGCGAGCCACGGATTCTATACGAGTGGTCCTGATTGACCCTTCGGAAATAGACTGTGGGCAGGCTTTATTACCTAAAGCATTTAGCCCTAATAATGATAATTTGAACGATTTGTTTGGGGTGACAAATTCATTCGTTATTCAAGAATTGATTGCCTTTGAAGTTTTTGACCGATGGGGAAATTTGATTTTCTTGAGCCAAAGTGCTGACGATTTATGGGACGGAACTTATCAGAACGAAAAAATGATGCCTGGTATTTATGTTTACAAAGTTAGATATCGATGTAATAATGAAGAACAAAGCTCTTTTGGTAATTTTTCGCTCATTCGTTAACTTTTTTCTGAAAAGATTTAATTATTGAGTAACTATTCTTTTATTTAATAGTCAAAAGATAAACACCAAATTGCGATTAGCAATAAACTAAATTAATCTTAATTTATAAATAGCTTATTAACTTATGAAAACCCTATTATACTCTTGCCTAGTATTTGTTGTTATGATTAGCTGTGCTAAGGAAGGAACAACTTCTAATAAAAGTAATTCGTCTGAATTATTGGCATCAACTTCTGAGCAAAAATCTTCGAACAAGTTGATGGTATCTGACGAAACGGTTCCTGAGCAAAAAACGACTACTAAAAAATTAGTAGAAAAGGTAGAAGTAAAACCGAAAGGAAATCTACCTAAGAAGCCTACAGCTAACAAAGAAAAAACAACAGCAGTAAAGAAAAAGAATGCATCTGCTAAGAAAAGTCAAGCCCCTAAAAAGAAATTTAAAGGAGCATCTCAACTTACATTTTCTAGAACTAAACATAACTTTGGAAACTTAGATCAAGGGGAGAAGGTGGATGTGAATTTTGATTTTGTAAATACAGGAAAATCACCGCTACTTATTTCTAATGTAGAAGCTACTTGTGGATGTACAACGCCTAGTTTTCCTTTTATTCCAATAGCACCGGGTGAAAAAGGAACAATCGGCGTTACTTATAATTCGACAGGGAAACTGGGACCACAACGCCCGATGTTAACTGTTTATACCAATGATGCCAAAAAAGTTCACAAATTGTACTTAGAAGGAATGGTAATGGCAGAATTAGCAAAAGAGCAACCCGTAGAAAAAATAGAAGAGAGCCTAAAAGAAATGGTTAAAGACTCTATTGAGAATAATTAATAGTTATTCTACCAACTCAACATCATTAAGAATATACATCATTCTATTGATATCGTCAGCATTGAGAGCGAATTTCCCTTTTAGTGTTATTTGGTCAGCAGTAAACTTAATAGGCTTTGAAGCATTAATTTCCATAACAGTTTCAGGGCCTGCACCTCCACAGAAATAACACATACTGTATGGAAACGCGGAGAAAATAAACTCTTTATGGCTTTTATAGCCATCAATAGGAATGATATACCCTTTGATTTCGATATATTCTCCTTCTAATTTTTTGATTTCAGAACCAAAAACAGGAACATCGATTTTGAAACCTAATAAATCATCCATCTGCTTTTTATAAGACAATTTGCCTAAGGTAATCCAAAGGTTTTTATTCGTTTTTTCTTGAGAAAAAGCACTTTGAGAGCTAAAGGCAAAAAGAAAAAAGATAGATAAAGTGATAATTTTTTTCATCTTATTTTGTTAATATTGTTGCGTTTTTAATAGAATAGAACACCCCTTGATCATCGGGGTTTTGGTAGCTAAATGTACCTTTAATAGTTATTTGTTTGCTAGTGTATTGAATTTTCTTTCCTTTGGACATCGTTACCTCAACTACGCTTTCTGGTCCGGCAGCCCCACAAAAAAAACAACTGCTATATGGAAACGCAGAAAACATAAAATAAGATTGCGATTTTTTACCTTCCAAAGGAATAATATAACCTTTTAGGGTAACTTCTTGACTATTGAGTTCTTTAACTTTTTTGCTGAACTCTGGTATTGTTTTCTCAATTCCTAAATTAGGGTCATATTCGTGTTGGTATCTAACCATAGACAAAACAGACCAAACAGAAGGCGATTGAGCACAAATTTCTTGATTGGGAAGTGATATATTAAAAACGAATAAAAATAAAAAAAGTCTGAGCATTATTTTATGAATTGTATTATTTCAATAATAGTATCGAAATATAGAAAAAAACTAAAAAATAAATACTTAAAGGTAAGTTAAACGATTCAATTTAAATCATTAAAAAAACTAAGATACATAGATCTCTTCTAATTTTGGTACAATGCTTGTTATACATAGAGAAACCTAAAAGTACTCACGAAAATGTCAAAGAAGCACCCAAAAAAAACAAATGAGACCGATAAGCCTAGCAAATTGGTAGACGAACTCCAAATTCATATTAACGAATTTGGAGAAATTATCACGAATTTAGAAATTGAAAAAATTAATCAATTCTTGAATAAGAACGTAGATGATAAAAAACTTCGAAAAAGTTAGAAAATCCTATGTAAATACCCCTTTTTTCTATCATCACCCCCTTGGTATGGGCTGTGATTCTTATTTTGTATTTTAATTTTTAATATTCGTTTCTGCTGTATTTTATCTAAAAAAAAGGATATTAACTTCCCATTTTGTGCCTAATCTCCATAAAAAGTACAGTTTTTTTTGCATTCCACATTATATTTTAACTATCTTTATAACATAAACGGACGAATAACCAAATTAACTCCCATTTGGAACAAAGGGTTGATTTTTTTAATAATCTTTCCTTTTAGCCCTTTCACCACCTTCTTACTTTAGAAAAAATTAGAAACTAATGTTTTAGTTTCCCATGATATTATTGTACTAAATAAAACTTACACAATTAGTATGACTTCGAATTTTACAAACTTCTGTTTGAGGTGGGTTGTAATGCTATGCATTTCCCTCGGTTCGGTAACCCAAATGTCTGCTCAGCACGCTGTCTATACAGGTAGCAACCAGATTTTAGTTGATAACAACTGTCAAGCTGTTATTGATTGGAATAACAACGATTTTCAGTTTAGTTCTTCTTACTTGAATCGTTCCTTGGTCGCCATACAAGACAACAATTCAGTCACTTACACTAGAGGAATGAACGTTCCTTTAGGTACGGTATTGACTGTAATTTATAGTGTTAGTAGCCTTGATTCTAGTGGACAGCCCCAAACAACACTAGAAACATTTACGCTTCGAGTTTCAGATGTAATTGCCCCTACTTTAGTCGGAGTACCTGCGGATGCTTTTTACAATACGTTATATCAGGTTACGGCTGCTCCAGTCGTTTCAACGATGGATAATTGTAACGCATCACCAGTACTTTTTACTGAAAATTCAGAAATTGCTTCTGATAAAGGATTGATTACTAGAGATTGGTCTACAAGAGACGACGATGGAAATGTAACGTTAGAAACCCAAAAAATAACGGTTACTTTTCCTGAATTCAATATCTCTGGTTTTATTAATAGAAACTTACCCAATGGTGGTTTTTATACTTCTTACGATCAGTTACCATTATTACAGGCTAGTGATATTTTGGATTTGGCAGATGGTGTCAATGACAATATATACGTTCCTTTGAATGATAGGTCTGGAACTATAATCTCCGATGTAAATATATTGAATCGTTTGATTGATGTTGATATTAATGATGTATTTAATACCAACACCTGTCCTTTGGTTATTACACGTCAATATACCTTATCTTCTGGCTTGACAGCGAGTAATGAGGTTTTTTCTATTCAATATACAGTAGATGATACGGTTTTGCCAGGAGTAACAGGAAACCTTAATGATGCTGTTATTGATAATTCGTGTTTTAATGAAACATTGGAACAGCAATTCGTAAACTGGTCTTCGGCAATTCTCGAAAATGCAAACGAATTCTATTTTACCGATGCAGGAGATGATGATTTAAGAATTGAAATATGGTTTAATGGAGCGGAAGTTACCAACAATAGAAAAACGGTAAACGAAGTTACTAATGACTTAGCCTTATTTTTTAGAAATGAAGCTTTTGATTGTAATGGTAGGAATATGAACTTTGAATTCCGTTACCAAGATTATTGTCAAGCATTGAGTGGTAATTATTTAACGGAAAATAGAAATTTCAATTATTCACCCACTATCCCAACTATATCTAACGCTCAAAACCGAAACGTTACGGACTGTGATAATTATAGCAATTCGTTATACGAATGGTTGAGAGAAGAAGCATTTTCAACAAATGAAATGTATTGTGCTTCAGAATTAGATAGAAATATTTATACGGTAATTGATGTTAACCAAAATGGTTCTTACGAACCCAATGTTGATAGAGTTAATGTAGGTGGAATATTAGAGAATGTTTTAGATACGAACCAAATTGTTGATTATTATACGAGTTTAATAGATAACCATAATATAAGCGTAGGTTGTAGCACTTACCCAAGCTTATCTGTTTTGTTTATTATTGAAAATGAAAATTGTCCTAATGATAGAAATACAGCTATTTTAGGAACATCTTCTACGCTAACTGCGGCAACATTCCGTTTGGTGGATAATACGAATCCTATTTGGAGTTCGGTTAGTCAAGATACATTAGTTAATGTACAGTGTGCTACGGATCTTAATTCTTTACTAAGAAACTGGACTGCTAGAAATGGAGGAAACTCAGCAACAGATAATTGTTCAGGAGTTGATTATACTTTTTCAGCTACACGAGGAGCAAATGTAAGTACTTCTTTACTTTCTCTTTCGAATGTAATTCCAAATAACTTATCAACAAGAGATACTGTAAATGTTTTATTTACAGCAACCGACAAGAATTGTAACTCCAGGTCTACTTCAGCAAATTTTATTTTTTATAATGATAATGATTTGACCTTTGTTCCTGTTTTACCTGTCGCTAACCAAAGTGTAGTTTGTACAGGAATAGAAAATGACGGATTTTCTAACAAAGTGGATATCAATAGGTGGATAGCTGAATGGGATGACCCTAATTTAGTTGCTAGTTGTAATAATATTACGGTTACTAATAATTTCAGATTAAATGATTTCAACGGAGATTTATGTGGTAGAACTTATACGGTTACTTTCACATACACGGATCAATCTTCAAATAGTATTGACACGACAGTAAATTTTGTTATTTCGGATACGGAAAGTCCATTCTTTACGAACCCAATTTCTAATTCAAATAGAACGGTAAGTGCCAATCAAACAGAAGCACAAATAGAGTTACAATACCAAAACTGGTTGTCATCATTTACGAATGGTACTTTTAATGACTATGACGATAGATGTGATAGATCAATGGTCGATGTTTCGACTAGAGAAATAGAAGGTGATGTTGAATTGTGTGGAGGTGAAGGGCTTTCTTTTGAAAGAGCTATTGAGGTTAGATTGATTGATAATTGTAATAATTCAGCTGTTGATACGGCATATTTTACAGTTATTGATAATATTGCTCCTGTAATTGATGCTTCTAGATTAGTTCAGAACTTTGTTGTTGAATGTAATGGTGATAATCAATCAGATATACAAAGATGGTTAGATTTTAACACCAACCATGAATTTGTTACTGATAACGGTTCTTTTGAAGTTAATTATACTGCATTACCAATAACTGGTGGTGGGTTGACGGATAGAGTGTTATCATACACTTTCCAAGCAACTGATGCTTGTGGAAACTTGAGTAATATTGTAGGTCCTTATTCAATAACAATTACTGATACACAAAGACCACAACTACTCGCTCCTTCATTAGATTTGGATGAAATAACAACAATAAGTTGTACGGATCCAATTCCAGATACTGCGTATGTGTATGCAGAAGATCAGTGCGATGGACGTATTGACATTGACTCTACAAATATTAATCAATTTAGAGTAATTAATAATCCACTAGCTGGTGGATGTGTAAATGATAGAGAACTTATTTATCAATGGTCTGTTTCTGATAGCAGAGGTTTGACGGATATGATTCGTAAAGTATATCATGTAAAAGACCAAACGGCACCAATATTTAATATAGATTCAGAATCAATTGATTGTAGATTAGTTACACAAAATGACCTTGATGCGTGGATGACTTTATCTACAGGAGCAACAGGCGGAATTACTCAAGATATTGAGGATAACTGTGCAGCTGCTAATCAAATCATTATTGATTCAGCGTTTTATCGTTCATCTATAGATACGACATGGGTTAGATATTATAATAATAACGCAAGGGTAGGAGTGTTGCCAACAATTCCTGCTAACGTAACAGCAGATTTTTCTTATGAAATTAATGTTTTTGCAAGAGATATTTGCGGAAACAAAACCGAAGGGATATTTGAATTTTTCATTATTGACAATACGGCTCCTACAGTAATTAGAGGTTTTGATGATCAAATCCAAGAGGTATTTTATCCTCAACTTTCTAATGTCGTTGATTTATCAGCTAATACATTAGGTAGATTGACTGCAGCAGATGTGATAGACAATTGTAGTGGAAATAATTTCGTATTTACTTTCGAAGATGAAATTGATGAAGATGCATATTGTGGAGAAGGATATGCGTTGAATAGAATATGGACAGTAACAGATTTAGCAGGTAATAGTGCACAGGATACTCAATATATTGCAGTAAGAGATATTTATCCTCCAACATTTACAACTCCTGCTGACATAACAGTTAGATGCGAAGACGGAATTGATACGTCAATTACAGGATTACCAACCTTAATCACTGATAATGTAGATACAGATTTAGCTGCTCCAACATTTTCAGACGATAGAGTTGGTTTAACTGCAAATACTTGTACATACATTATTCATAGAACATGGACGCTAAGGGATGCTTGTGATAATGTTAACAGCATGGTACAAATTATCAAGTTAGTTGATGATGTGGCACCTATTATATTAACTACACCTCAAAATTATGAGGTAAGTTGTAGACAGTTAGCTTCGCCTGAAAACCTATTTAATGAGTGGGTAGAAAGTTTAGCAATGGATGAAAACGGAGTTTCTCTAACGGCAATGGATGCTTGTGATGTTTCATTGAGTAACATTATCGGAGCATTTGACCATTCTACAGGTAGAATTGGAGCTTCTAATTGGTATGCATTCAATAGCAATACTTCAGTTCCTGCTACTTATACAGATAATGGTTGTGAAACGAACGTAGTACCTGTTGATTTTATAGCAATCGATTCTTGTGGAAACGAGCGTATGGTAACTTTAAGTTTCTCAATTGTTGATGAATTTGAACCTGAATTAGAAAAATGTGCAGACAATAAAACAGTGAATCAAGGTGATTTACCAAACTGTGAGGCTTCAGTTACTTATACACCAGACGAATTGCCATTATTTGTTGATGCTTGTCATAACGCAATTGTTAGAAGGTCTATTCCTGCAAGTTTTGTGAATTTAAGCCCAGCAATACCAGGACAGTTAATCGGAAATCAAAGCATATCTTTTCTTGTAGATAATGAAGATGTGGCATTGGCTGACGCTACTTTTAAATATAGCGTATCTAACTTTGATGGGGAATCTGAATTCGAATATTTCTTAATAAAAGATGAAACAGGAAGAATCATAGGTAGAACGCCAAACTCTGATGTGGAGGGAGGAACTATCTTTGGAGAACTTAACTTTACCAATGCATCTATTAATGATGCTAACGAAGACGGTATTGTTACATTCATCTTTGAAGCACTTTCTGTAGATGATTCAAATCAAGGCGTTGAGTCAGGAATTATCGTTCAGACTGCAGGTTTACTTGAGTATGATGCTCAACCTATAGATGCGATAAGTTATTCTTATACATTTAATGGAATTACACAAGCATATAATCCTTTAAATAACTTGACGATAAACGGATTGTCATTAGGTACTCAAGAAATTACATTTACGGCAGAAGATTGTTCAGGAAACGAGAGTACTTGTAGCAGCGAAATAACAGTAATTGATAATATCGCACCTATTGTTGATTTTTTTGAAATTAATGATACAATGACGGGAGTTGATTGTAGCGGTGCAACGGTTGAAATACCTCAACCTCACTTTATTGAAGATTGCAACCCAGTTGTTTTGTTGAGAGAATCTCCGAATCAAATGGTTACATTCAGTGAAAATGCCAATATTGATGGATTCGTAATGGACCAAATGGTATTTGAATTTGATGTACCTGTTAATGATACGATTCCTTATGACCATGCTACTTTAGAAATCTTCGGAATCGGTGATTTTGATAATGCCACTCTTAGCGAGCAAGTAGAAATAGTTCTTGAAGATGAAACTATTGTACAGGGAATAAAAGGAACTTCTTCTTGTAATGGAATGAATAAAATATTAACGATTCAGATTGACTCTGCAGATGTAATGGATTTTGCATCGGGTGATGGCAAATTGAAATTTATTGTTCAAAATATTTCGTTCAACAACTCTAGCGATGGAAATTTCCAAAATGACGATAGAGGTGTAAACCCATGTGATTACACTAACTTTACAAGTAACACAGGAGAAAATATTGCTGACGGTGTTTCTCAATTATCGGCTCGATTCTCATTCCCAGTAGCAGCAATGACTTACGAAGTGATTGGAGCTACTCACATAGCAGTTCAAGATTACCCAACAGACGGATCTATTCCTACTGTGGACTTGAACGAAGGAGAGAATATTATTAAATATACATTTATTGATGAGGCAGGAAACGAATCTAATTATATAGACGAAGTAGAAGTAACAGGAGATGCGAATAATTTAAACAATAGTTTTGTTACTAGAACCAGCCCAACATTAAGACCCGTAAGGTCAGTGTGTGAAGGCGAATCAGTAACTTACAATGTAACAGGAGTAGATTTTACTCGATTAAATACACCAACTTACGTTTGGTACCACGATGTAGATGGAAATGCTGCCTTTAGTGTATCCGATTCAGTAATAGGAACGACCAATACACCAGAATTTACTTTTGATGCTCCTTTTGGAGCTCGTAATTTCAAGGTTTATGTACAAATTCAGGATAACAAATGTGTATCTCGATATTCAAATGTACCTGTATTGAACATCAATAGCTTTGCTTCATTAGATTTAAGAATTATTCCTTCAACAGTTTGCGAAGGAGAAGATGTTGTAATTTCATTAGCAAATGGAATTGATTTCCAAAATATTGAAACTTACGAATGGTCAGGCCCAGAAGGGTTTAGCCTTAACGGAACTTTAGAGTTTGAAGAACCAGTTACTTTATCTAACTTAAATGAAAATCAATCAGGTTGGTATTCATTAACTTTAAATGCGATTAATGGATGTACTACAACAGATTCTATTTTTGTAGAAGTAGTATCTGCACCCGTACAACCAACGGTAGCTTCAAGTACAATTTTCATTTGTGAGAAAGAAGAAATTACATTAGAAGTAACAAGTGAGGGCGATAAATTTGTTTGGGTGCCGCAAGGAGGTTCTTTGACAGAAAGTTTATCAAGATTGAAGTATTTTTCTTCTTCTAAAACATTAACTATCCAATCTTCTGATGCGGATTTCGGATTAGGAACATGGACAGTATATAGTGTAAATGAAAACAATTGTATGTCATTAGAAGGCACAACAATTACTATCGAACAAACGCCAGGAACAGTAGTGGCTTCGGATGTTACAGCTTGTGAAGGTTCTAGTGCAGTATTTAGTGCTAATATTACTCAATCAGACGCTGAGTTTACATGGACAGGTCCTAATAACTTCTTCGAACAAGGTCGTGAAGTAATTATTGAAGAAACTTCTCTAGGACTAACAGGAACATACGAATTAACCGTTGATTTTGGTGATGGTTGCGTTTTATCTGACGTATTCGAACTGAAAGTAAACGCTAACCAAACGGTAGATTTAACGATAAGTGCTAGCCCGTCAGTAAATACAATTTGCCCTGATGGAAGCCAAGACGTTATCTTATCACCTGCAACAGTAGATAATAGTTTGAGCTATGTTTGGACAACACCAGCAGGAACTACTTCTAATACTGCAGTATTGACTTTGTCGAATGTTACTTCTGCAGACGTAGGAACTTATGAGTTGTTGGTAACCACACAGACAGGTTGCGAAATAATAGAAACATATAACTTATCTTTTGATAACGGTCTTGCAAATGTTGCTATTTCGGGCGATGAAGCTGTTTGTTTAGGAACTGACTTTATTTTAGAAAGTGTTAATCCTGATGCTCAAACTATTTATACTTGGACATTGCCAAATGGAAACACTTCAGACGGAGCAACACTTCAAGTATTGAATGCAGAATTGTCTGATGCAGGAACATATACACTTAATGCTAGTAAAAACGGTTGTGTACCAACTGCTGCTACTATAGAAATAACGGTATCTGAAATGTTAGCGGTTTCACCGATTCAAAACATTTCAGTTTGTCAAGGAGAAGAGATTACAGCTGCTACACCATCGGTTATAGGTTATACTTATGAGTGGAGAAAAGTAGGAACAACAAATACTATTGTTTCAAATACGAATACCTTATCTATACCAGTGGCTAGTTCATCAGATGCAGGTACTTACGAACTTTTTGTATCTGGTAGCGATTGTATTGTGAATGAATTATCTAGATTCGAAATTACGGTTAACGAAAGACTTGGAGAACCTCAAATCGCTTCGAATAGTCCAGTTTGTGGATTGGGCAACTTAGAATTAATAATTGGTGATCCATCTCCAAATACGAATACTAGATATAGCTGGTTCTTAGCAGATGGAACTTTCTTAGTGGAAACGTCTGCGGATGTTTATCAAGTATCAAGTAATGATGTTTGGGCTACTATCGGGACACATCAAGTGTACGCAATTGCATCATTAAATGGTTGTGTATCTGATCGTTCAGCAGCAATAACAGTTCAGATTAATGAAGGTTCTGATGTTGTAGCTAATGCAGGTGCTGATACAAGTATTTGTGTAGGACAAACAATAGGATTATCGGGCAATTCGGATGGACCAATTTTAGGCGAATGGTCACAGGTTTCTGGTCCCAATGTGCCGATTGTTCAAGGAGCAATGAATTTAATATTAACAAACTTAGGTGAAGGTGTATATGTGTTTAGATATACATTGACGAACTCTTGTGGTCAAGAATCAACTGACGATGTTGAAGTGAATGTAACCTCAGTAGCTGGCGTAGCCAATGCTGGTGGAACGTACAGCCTATGTGGAGGTACAAACACAAACTTGAATGCCATTTTACAACCAGGATTTACAGGAATGTGGACTTCATCTTCTGCAGGAATAATGATAGCTGAACCTACTAACCCTCAAACGGCAGTTTCAGGTCTTTCGGTAGGACAATCTTACGAATTGACTTGGGCAATCATAAATGCTTGCGGCGAAGTCGCAGGTAGTGAATCAACAACATTAACAGTTTCTAACCCGAATGAAAGTGCTTCAATTAGTGGCGAAACTGTTTTTGAAGTTTGTGGAAATGGAACGTTGACATTAAAAGCTGACCCTACAACAGGTTCGGGAATGTGGACTATTGATAACCCTAATGTTTCTATTGCAAATTCAACTTCGAACGAAGCTACGGCTTCTGGATTAAGTGACGGTATTCATACATTTACTTGGACTGTAGATAATGGAAGTTGTGGAACAAGTTCTGTTAGTTTGGTAGCAGAATACGATTTGAACCCTACGGTTGTTGCAGATGAAGCAACAGTATCGTTAGGTAAAACAGTTACTATTGATGTATTAAATAATGATGCGAATACAACGTACAACTTTACGCAAGAAGTAGAAACGAGTACTGCGTTTAGTAATATATCTAGAACTTCAACAGGTGCATTTTTCTACGAATCGAATGGTCAAGTATTCACAACAGATAATTTTAAATATGAAATCTGTTCAGAATTATGTCCTGCTGATCCATGTACGGAGGCAACAGTTACTGTAACTTTAGATATAGAAACAGACTGTAATGTTCCAACCATATTCACTCCAAACGGAGATGGAATTAATGATCAGTTTATTATTCCTTGTGTGTTGGCTTATCCTTCTACTAATTCATTGAAAATATTTAATGAGTGGGGAGACGAAGTATTTACAGCTCAACCATATGATAACAGTTGGGAAGGCACATTCAACGGAAACAATCTTCCTGTCGGAACATATTTCTACATTTTTGATGCAGGAATAGGAACAGGAGCATTGACTGGATTTATAAGAATAGAACGATAATTATCATCATTGAGTGCCATGGTTTTATATCCAATCCATGGCACCTTTTTAAATGAAACTGTTAAATTTTAAATCAAATGAAATCTATATTAACTATACTGTTTGTTTCTATTTGCTTAGTTTCTTATGCTCAACAAGAGGAACAAACAACACAATTTATGTATAACAAGGTGTTGTTTAATCCAGCAGTGGCAGGTCAACAAGGTTCGCCTTTCTTCTCGGGATCGTTTAGAAAACAATGGGCAGGTTTTGACGGAGCACCTACTACTCAAACATTACGATTTGATACGCCCTTATCTTCTGATAGGTTAGGAATGGGGTTTGTTGCTACTTACAATAATGTGGGAATTACTACGAAATGGACAGCAGCAGGATTATATTCGTACAAGTTCAAAATTAATGATGAGACTAATTTATCAATGGGAATTAATGCTTCTATTCGTTCGTATGGTAACGACTATACAGACGAAAGAATAAATACTTCGTCTAATTTACCAGATGGAGCTATTCCTCAAAATAGCGAATTTCAATACGTGCCTAACTTTGGGTTGGGGTTATATTTAGACAATCCTAAGTATTATGTAGGAATCTCTTCTCCTCGTTTATTGAGATCGGAAATTGATTTTTCTACAGGTAATAATGTTATTGCAAGAGAGGTAATTCATGCTTATATAATGGGTGGATATCAATTGCCAATCAACGAAAAAATAACTTTCTATCCTCAAGTTTTATTTAAATATGCTCAAGGTACTCCTTTCGATATGGATTTGCACGCAGGTGTAATTATTCAAGACCAGTTTCATGTAGGAGCTACTTACCGTACAGGCACTTTTAATAATGGATTAGCAGAATCTATTGATTTTATTGTTGCCGTAGATGTTTTAGAAAACATTAAGATAGGAGTTAGTTATGATGTTACTTTATCAGAACTTAGAAAATATAGTAATGGTAGTTTTGAGTTTACGATGGGGTATTCATTAGGAAAAAAGAAGAAATCTACTTCGACTGAAAAATCTACAGAAAGTTTGGTAGACCCAAGGTTAAAGTAGTTTACGAACCAATATAGTAAAGCATTAAAATTAAAGCATTCTTGAATGAAAATTCGATGAATGCTTTTTTTATTTTCTGTTTTTAATACATAGAAAAGACCTCATCTACACTTGTTAATTACGTTTTAAGTATCGAAAATACTTCTCAAATAACTTTTCAAAAAAGAATTTGGATTTACTTTTTAGAGTAGTGATTTTGAGTTAAAATGTAGTTAATACGACATAATATCTATTAAATCGATTCCTCTTTTAACAAAATCACATCGAATTATCAGCATTATCAATTTGGCATTAAAGTTGGCTTGTATCTAATATGTGTTTTAATATACATGTGTATTAAGTGTTGTTTTGTATTTAAAATAATACTTAATTCCAAGATGTGTAGGTTGTCTTAGCCTACCTTGTTCTTTAGCCTAACACCCTTCTCAATATTAGAAATATTACCATAAGAGTTACATTTTATTTAAGTATTAGTAATAAAACTTATCATGAAGGGCTTCAAATTTAAAAACAGATTTACGTTTACGATTATTCTTTATACTATTGTTAGTATGACAACACCATTAACAGCATTAACGGTAGAAGAATATATCCAAGAATATCTTTATTGTTACGAAGATTCATGCCCTTCTAATGCTATGTTAGATGATTTTTATGAAAACAACTTAGATACGGCGATTGTGATAAACGTAGATGCATATCATAAAGCTGTAGAAGCTTCAGATAATAAGAGTGTATATTGGTTTGGGAAAAGAATATTAACGCGACTGCTACTAGAAAAAGGAGACTTGTTGGCATTAGAAAATTTTGCTAAGTTTCATCTTACATTTATGAAAGGAACTTCTTATGAGCCTGGAGCATATTTACACCTATCTTATTGTTATGATATTTTTAATTTACCAGAACAAGACATTACCTGTATTCAAGAAGCATATAGGTTAGCTAAAATAAATAAGGATACTAGTCAAAGCTTAAAAGCATTATCTTATTTAGCTGGTGCCTATTTTGACCTTAAGGATACTACAAGTGTGATTAATGTCTTTACTGAAGCTTTATCTGAATATGAGCCCACATCGAATTATAGCCAATATGCTTTAATGCATTTTTGGGATATATACCGCATAAAATTGAACCTTATGGCGGGAACAAGTAATTATAAGGATGAGTTGATGAAATTTAAAAACAAGCCTTATTTCTACCGATTAGATAATTACGCCTATACTGAGATTAAAATAATTAACCTTCAACATAGCACCCTTTTGGGAGAAAATAATTTAAGCACCAGTATAGATGAATTATTTATGGAAATTCAAAGATTGAATACGCCATGGTATACGAAATTCTATTTAAAGGGGTGGCTTTATGATATAATATTGAAAAGCCCTATACATTTTTTTTCTAAAAAAAAGTGGGACTTATTGCTGCCGAATATGTTAGAGGATGTAAAAAAGTCTCAGTATGATTCAAAAATTAAGTATTTTGAATTATTGATTTTAAAGTACGAAGAATTAAATAATAAAGATCTTGCTTTTCAGTTAAGCAAAGAGTTGAATCAAATTCAGTCAGAGGCTAATCAGAAAAAATCTTCCATGTTGGTTACAACTAGAGTTGATTTATTTGACAAATTAGAAAACTTAAAAAATAAACTAGAGGTTACCGAACTCAAAAATAATCGATTGAACAAAACCGTTAGCTGGGCAATGTTTTGTATTTTTTTATTAGTATTTATCTGTGTGGTGCTTTTTAAATTTTATAGGTATTATCTTAATGTAGAATTAAAGCTTAAAGGGCTAAACCATAGTTTAGAATTAAAAAATCAAAATATAGATGATAAAAATCAAATTTTAGAACAATTTTCTTTCACCATAGCACATGATTTTGCAGAACCTATTAGAAGTATTAAAAACACGCTTTCGTTTATTGATAAAGGTATCTTGAGTAAGGCTGAAACGGAAGAAATGATTGAATCTTCATTTAAAAGTATAGACTTTTTGAATACCTTAATTGGAGATTTTTTAATATATTCTAAATCATGCTATCTCAATTCTAGTCGCAAACTTCAGCCACTGACTAATGCTGTCGAACTAGCCGAAATCAATCTGAGAGAATATTCTTTTGATTTAGCCATTCTAACGGCTTTACCTCAAATGCATCATAGCCAAAGTGATATGGTAAGTGTATTTCAAAATCTAATCAAAAACTCCATTAAATACTGCCCTTCTAACCGAAAACCAGTTATTGAAATAGAAGTTTCTAATACCGAAAACTGGTATCAGATAAGATTAAAAGACAATGGGCTAGGAATCCCCGAAGATAAATTGGTTTCCATTTTTTCTCCTTTTTCTAGGTTACAGCCCAAAGGGACTGTCAAAGGTTCTGGACTTGGATTATCAATAATTCAAAATATTATAGATAAATATGATGGTTTTATTGTAGCCTCTAATAATAAAGATGTGGGAGCGACATTTACGATAAGTCTTCCTACACACCTGTTTGAACAGGATGAAAATACTATTTTTAAAAAGAAAAATAAAATGATTTCTAGGTTAATTGCATCAAAATAAATTGTAATAAAACGATTACTATTAATAATCCTTACTCGTATAGGTTTTAAATTACATTTTTATATAAACATCTTACTTTTAGTTATTTAGATTTGTTTTTTGATAAGCCTAAACGATTCGTAAGCTCCGTATTATTCAGTACAATCTCCGTTAAATTTGCTTCCTTTTTAATAAAAGCACGCCTAACTATTGGGTTTTCTAACTTTACATTGAAATTAGTTTGAAACTAGTATGTATATTTTTGTGTATATATTAAGTACTGTTTTGTATTTCAACATCAATGTTCAATAAATACATGTATGGATTGTTATTATTTGTACTGTGTTTTAAGCTAATGCCCTTTTCAAAATAAAAATCTTATGATAGGCGTGACGTTCTAGTAGAATGTTGGCAATAAAATTTATTATGAAGGGCTTCAAATTTAAAAATAGATTTACATTTACAATTATTCTTTATACGCTCGTTAGTATGACAACATCTTTGATGGCACTAACGATAGAAGAATATACCAAAGAATATCTTTATTGTTATGAAGATTCGTGTACTTCTGATTCCATATTGACCGATTTTCATAAAAATAACCTAGACACTGCTATTGCAATAAATGTAGATGCATACTATAAAGCAGTGGAAGCTTCCGATAATAAGAGTATGTATTGGCTTGGTAAAAGAATACTAACGAGACTATTACTAAAAAAGAAAGATTTGTTGGCGTTCGAGAGTTTTGCAAACCTTCACCTTGCATTCTTGAAAGGAACTTCATACGAGGCCGGTGCGTATTTACATCTATCTTATTGTTATGATATTTTTAATTTACCTGAACAAGATATTACCTGTATTCAAGAAGCATATAGATTAGCTAAACTAAAGAACGACACGATACAAAGTCTAAAAGCATTGTCTTATTTAGCTTCTGCCTATTCTGATCTTAACGATACTGCAAATGTAGCTAATGTTATTTCTGAAACCTTACGTGAATATGAACCGACATCAAGTTATGGTAAAATTGAATTGAAAAAATTTTGGCACATTTACCGCTTTAAATTGGATTTTATGGTGGGAACAAGTCGTTATAAAGATGAATTAATAAGATTTAAAAATAAACCTTATTTCGATCGATTACTTTATTATGTCGATATTGAAATTAAAATATATAACATTCAACATAACATCCTAGTAGGAAGAAAAAATGTAAGTACAAGTTTTGAAGAATTGCTTACTGCAATTAACGAATCAAATATATCTTGGTATAGAAATTTTTATTTAAAAGGAAAACTTTATAATGTAATATTACGGAGTCCTATACATTTACTTTCAAAAAACAGGTGGAATTTATTATTGACTGATTTATTAAAGGACGTAAGAACATTTGAATACAATTCAAAAGTCAGGTGCTTCGAATTGTTGATTTTAAAATACGAAGAATTAAATAAAAAAGATATTGCGTTTCAATTAAGCAAAGAGTTGAATCAAATTCAGGCAAAGGCTAATCAAAATAAATCTTCGATGTTGGTTACTAGCAGAGTCGATTTGTTTGACAAATTAGAAAACCTAAAGGATAGGCTAGAGGTTACCGAACTTAAAAATATTCGATTGAACAAAACAGTCAACTGGGCTATGTTTTGTATCTTTTTATTAGCATTTATCTGTGTAGTACTTTTCAAATTTTATAGGTATCATATTAAAGTAGAATCGAAACTTAAAGGATTAAACCATAGTTTAGAATTAAAAAACCAAAATATAGATGATAAGAATCAAGTTTTAGAACAATTTTCTTATACCATAGCACACGATTTTGCAGAACCGATTAGAAGTATTAAAAACACGCTCTCATTTATTGAAAAAGGAATCTTGAGCAAGGAAGAAACAATAGAAATGATAGGCGCTTCATTTAAGAGTATCGATTTTTTGAATGCCTTAATTGGAGATTTTTTGGTATATTCCAAATCATGCCACCTTAATTCTAATCGCAAATTTCAGCCACTAGCTAATGCTGTCGAATTAGCAGAAATCAACCTGAGAGAATATTCTTTTGATTTAGTAGTTCCAACGGCTTTACCTCAAATGCATCATGGACAAAGTGATATGGTAAGTGTTTTTCAAAACCTAATTAAAAACTCCATTAAATATTGTCCTTCTAACCGAAAACCACTTATTGAAATTGAAGTTTCTAGTATTGAAAATTGGTACCAGATAAAACTAAAAGATAATGGACTAGGAATTCCTGAAGATAAATTAGTTTCTATTTTTTCTCCTTTTTCTAGATTACAGCCCAAAGGAACGGTCAAAGGTTCTGGGCTTGGGTTGTCAATAATTCAGAATATTATAGATAAATATGATGGTTTTATTGTAGCCTCTAATAATGAAGATATAGGAGCGACATTTACAATAAGTCTTCCCACACACCTGTTTGAACAAGAAGGAGGACATGCGTCAAGAAAGAGTTTAAAAATTGGTTCTAATCTTGGTAATGTTTA
>CALAJP010000118.1 GCA_937922815.1 uncultured Saprospiraceae bacterium | reverse complement strand
GGAACACGTTCTGTAAAAAGTGCTACTTGTTGTGATGATATTTGGGTAATTGATGAATCTAAAATTGAATTAGGGTTGAAATTGACCTCTTTTAATGCTAAAACTAAAAAACCATTGTCACAGGTCTATTTTGATATGTATGAAAAATTAGACAATACTGTTGTTGATGAAATTAACAAAGAATCAGGGACAACCAATAGAGTTTCTTTTGATGTTGGTTTGGATAAATTTTATGAAATTATTGCTTCAAAAGATGGGTATATCAGTGATACGTTGACCTTGAAAACATTCGATATGACCAAATCTCAAATTTTTGAAGGCTCCGTTTATTTAATTCCTATTCCTAAACCCAAGCCTGAGCCGAAACCTGAGCCTGAACCAGAATATGAAGTGTTTTCTACCGACCAACCTATTCGTTTGAATAACATTTATTACGATTATGACGATGATAAAATATTAAAGGATGCCGAAAATGATTTAAGTATTCTACAAGATTTATTAACGCAATATTCTGACATGGTGATTGAATTGTCATCACATACGGATTCTCGTGGAAATAGTGCTTATAATAAAAAATTAGCCCAACGGAGAGCTGAATCGGCTCGAAATTGGCTATTGAATAAAGGTATTGATGGAAATAGAATCAAAGCCGTAGGGTACGGAGAAGATGTGATATTGAACCGTTGTACGAATGGAGTAGATTGTACTGATGATGAACATCGTTTCAATAGACGTACGGAGTTTAAAATTATTTCGGGACCTACTTCAATAAAAATTGAGAAAAAGCGTTTAAGAAAACAGTAATCATAACAAACTTATTTTGGTAAACATTTAATGGATTTTAACTTATGAAGTACTTATCACAATTACTTTTATTATGCTGTGTTTTTGTTATTTATACTGCCAGCACTTGTCAGAAAAACGCAATTACTGAGCCTGTTGTTTCCGAAACTAAAAAAGAGGTTCAGAAAAAGCAACCCATGATGCTATTCGATAAAAGTCATTTTGATTTGGGAGTCGTAAAAAAGGGCGAAAAAAGAGAATTAGAATATCATTTTACTAATACAGGTACTGAAGATTTGGAAATTGATATTATTTCAGCTTGTGAATGTACTACACTTGATTATGATACTGCTCCTTATGCACCAGGAGCGAAAGGAGTAATAACAGCTGTTTTCGATAGTTCTGAAAAAACAGAAGATGAAACAATTACAATAACGATTGTTTTGAAAAATACGCATCCAGGAAACGATTATCCAATAGTTGAGGAATTGACTTACGATTTTGATATTGAGATGTAGGGAGTTTTTACATTTCCTCTACTAAAATTTCTTCCACCGCTTTCATTTCAGTAGAAAAATTAACACCAATGGCAATTAGTGGTTTGTTTTCATTTCGAAAGGGCTCAAGGTAGCCTTTGTCTTTGATTTGTTGGATGGCAATTTCTGCTGTTTTATCCAATTTGAATTCAAAGGCATAAATCGCATTATCCAATTGAACTAGGGCATCCATTCTACCATCCGAAGAATGAACTTCTGAAAGTGTATAAATACCCATCATTTTGAAAGTCAAATGAAGAATGGCGTGATAAAAATGTTCATTTTCTTTCTGCCAATGATCGTAAGGAACACTTTTGAAAAGAGAATTGATGATATTTTTGAGCTTTTCAGGCTTATTTTCAATCAATGCATCTTCTATTTGTAGAGCAATAATCTTTGTAGATTTATTAGGGTTTGTCGTAAAAGCATTGGCTAATGCCTCTAAATAGGATTGTTTAACCTCTTTGTTTGGGTAAGATAATGTGTAAACCCCTCTGCTTTCATTATAGGATTTGAAAGTTAAATATCCCGTTTGAAATAAAATATTTTTGCTATTAAGATTATTAACATCAAACGATTTTAATTCTTCTTCGGTAGCTTTTACATTTTCTAGCCTATAAAACTTTTCCCTTTTTGCCATTTCAATTAAAAAAGTAGGCGTTCCCGTTTCAAACCAAAAGTTTCTAAATTTTTGCACTCTAAAGAAATTTAGTAGTGAAAATGGGTTATAAACATAAGTTTCTAAATCCCATGTATAACCATCGTACCATTCTTTGATTTTATCGGCATCGAACTTTTCTATTTCTTTTGGAAAGTAGGTATTGAGCTCCTTGTCCGTAACTCCACATATACCTGCAAAATTTGGCTCAATAGTTAAATCATAAAGATTATTCAAATCCGAAAAAATACTGACTTGCGTAAACTTAGAAACTCCAGTGATGAAAACCAATTTCAAATGTGGGTCGGCATCTTTGAGGATGGAATAAAAGATTTTTAACGTTTTTTGATTTGCTACGGCAATAGGAATTTCTTCTTTTCCAAGATTGTCAATGATTGGTTTATCGTATTCGTCAATGAGTACAGCTACTTTTTGATTGTATTTTTTGTGAAGTAAAGCAATAAGTTCTTTGAAAAGTTGAGAAATACTATGACTTACCGCTTCTAATTCATGTTCTGAATATATATCTAATAGTCTTTTGCGAATAGCTTGTTCTAAACCTAATTCTTGATGTCCAATATTACTAAACGAAAAACGAATAATAGGAAATTGCTGTTCCCAATCCCATTTATCATAAATGAAGGTATTTTCAAAGAGCTCTTTTTTGCCTTCGAAAATACAAGCAAGAGTAGAAAGAAATAGTGATTTCCCGAACCGACGGGGACGGGACAGAAAATATGAACCTCCTATATCCGCCAATTGAAAGGCAAACTGAGTTTTGTCTACATACACAAAGTTTTCGCTACGTAGTTTTTCAAAATCTTGTATGGAAATAGGATATTTCTGAATCATTTTTTGCTTTTCTTGTTTTCCAAAGATACAAAGTATTTGGGAATGAGGGCTGTGCCCTTTGTTGCTAAAATTGTATTAACTGTGGTATTATTTGTAAGTAATTTTTGTAAAACCATCATAAAAAGTTCTATTGGAATTGATACTGAAATATGCATTAGGAATTTCGGTTGGTTCTAATTCTCTTGGAGTATATTCAATTCCTAAAACTTCAGGCCATTCATTTGAACTCACTTCAAACAAGATAGCAGAATTATTTTCCAGGTTTAGAATTATGTCATAATTATTGAAGTCTACATTTTTAATTTCAAAACAATTGTCTGATAAAAAGAAACCAAAGGCTATTAACTCGTCATAAGAATCTTTGATTTTAGCATTATGGTAATCAGTTCCTTCAAACCCTTCTAAAGACAAGTTACATTCTATTGAAAATGAAATAAAATGAAATTTTGTATAAACTATTAATTTAAACTCTCCTCCAATTAATGAAAATCCATTAAAGTAGCCTAATGTATTTTCTTCGATAAATTTTATATAATTTTGAGCTTTATCCATAGGTTTAATTAAGGTTAATTTAAAGACTTAATGTTTTAACTTAAATTCTTGGCGGTGTATCAAATATAATGCTCTAGTCTTTCAATGTTAAATTGCCAAAAGAACCATGCAATAGCTAAATTGTGCCATTTATCAGATTTAGAGAAAGATAAAGTTTTTCGAACTAGCCTACTAACTCTAGCTCTTATAG
>CALAJP010000117.1 GCA_937922815.1 uncultured Saprospiraceae bacterium | reverse complement strand
AAGTACTCATCTTAATACCTATGGGTATTAGATTCCGTGCTTTCCTTGATTGAAATAAAAATTCCTGTTTTTTCTCTCATACAATCCAATTCGTAATAATATCTAATATTAGATAGGTAATTAGAAAACTAATTTTGTTTTTTGATTTTTTATATTATTTTTGCCCCACATTTTGAATGATCGCTTAGCTCAGTTGGTTTAGAGCACTACCTTGACAGGGTAGGGGTCATTGGTTCGAATCCAATAGTGATCACTTAATATTTTGGGGTTTAAAGATAGCCAGTATTAATCGTAATACTGGCTATTTTTTCATGAAAAATATTTACCTTAAACTATCGGGATAGGTTGTAGGGTTAAAACCCCAAAGAATATTTAAAACAAAATACACGAATAAAGACAGTAGTATAATAGAGATTATATTCATCCAAATTCCTGTTTTTACCATATCCGATATTTTTAGATAACCCGAACCAAATACTACTGCATTTGGAGGGGTAGCTACGGGTAGCATGAAGGCACATGAAGCTGCAAGTGTTGCGGATACTAATAAGATGTATGGGTGGATATTAAGAGAAATAGCCATTGGTGCTAAAATAGGTAAAAGCATCGCCGTTGTGGCTAAATTGGATGTGATTTCCGTTAAGAAATTGACCGCAGTAATTATCATTAAAATTAACAAAATTATAGGCAAGTCTCTAAGTAAATTAAATTGCGAACCGACCCAATTCGCCAAACCACTAGCTTGAAAAGCACTTGCAATTGCCATCCCACCACCAAAAAGAATCATGATACCCCAGGGCATTTTTACGGCTTCTTTCCATTCTAGTATAGGGTTTTTTTTATTTGAAGATGGAAATATAAATAATATCATAGCCACTAATATCGCGATAATGGTATCATCTAACATGGGGATGAATTGTTGTAATGCTGATCTGAAAATCCAAAGCGTTGCCGCAAGAAAAAAGATACCTAAAACAACTTTTTCTTCAAAACTCCACCTTCCAAGTTCATTGATTAGTCTTTTAATTTCTGCTCTTCCGCCAGGAAAAGCGTCCATTTTAATTTTGAAAGCAACTTTTGTTAAATAGAGCCAACAAATAAACAACAAGACGATAGAGATGGGTAAACCAAATTTAAACCATTGTGCGAAGGTGATTTCTATTCCATAAATCTCTTCAACAACGCCAGCAAGCACCAAGTTAGGTGGAGTACCAATCAATGTTGCGATGCCTCCAATGGAAGCACTATAAGCAATTGCCAACATAAGCGCTTTCCCAAAAATTTTATTTTCATCCTCGGGAGTAGAAGGGTAGTCTTTTACTTGTTGAATAATAGCCATGCCAATAGGAAGCATCATAACAGAAGTAGCGGTATTAGATATCCACATAGACATAAAAGCGGTAGCGAGCATAAAACCTAAAATAATTTTAGAAATTCCTGTACCTAACAAGTGAATGATATTTAGAGCGATACGTTTGTGTAAGTGCCATTTTTCAATTGCGATGGCTAAAATAAATCCGCCCATAAATAAAAATATATATTTGTGACCATACGAAGCGGTGACGGCTTTAAGCTCTAATGCACCCGATAGTGGAAAAATAATAATGGGAAGCAAAGCGGTGACATTAATACTAACTACTTCAAAAATCCACCAAGTTGCTATCCACAGCGTACAGGCAAGAACGGCATTTGCTTGTTTAGGTAATCCTTCGGGATTAAAAAAGAGAATTATTAGAGTAAAAAAGATAGGACCTAAAAAGGTCGCTATTAACTTCGTATTCAATTGCATTTCAATATTAAGTTGTGGGTTAAAATAAATGTATGCATGAGTAGGAAGTCTATTTGTTCAGATATGGATTTAAAGATAAATAAATTAATTAGTTTTGTGTTCCGAAAATAATTTAAATCCAGTGTAGCATGACAAATAATGATGTACTTAAAAAAATTAGATACACATTCGATTATTCAGATAGTCAGATGATTGAAGTATTCGAAAAAGGAGATTTGACCGTAGATAGAGCCCAAGTTAGCAACTGGTTGAAAAAAGAAGATGCGGAGGACTATAAAAACATATATGATAAACAATTAGCCCATTTTCTAAATGGATTTATTGTTACTCGACGAGGCAAGAAAGACGATACTAAAATAGTAGCAGAGCAAAGTTTGAATAATAATATTATCCTACGAAAGATGAAAATTGCATTGAATCTTAAGGTTGAAGGTATTATTTCATACTTAAACGAAGCAGGAATACAAGCTAGTAAGTCTGAAATTACTGCATTTTTTCGAAAACCAGAACAAAGTCAATATCGATTGTGTAAAGACCAGTTTTTGCGAAATTTTCTAATGGGAATGCAATTGAAATTAAGAAAAAACTAAGACTATTTCACTTCTAATAAGCTATTATTCCATTGGTTTAGAATTTCAATAGCTGCTTGGAGTTTTGGGTCTATGGGCGATTTGGGGTCGATAGAGACATTCGTGTCAAAGGATTGAATAAGTCGTTGGATAATCTTTTCGTTTTCTTGGGTTACTGCTTTTTGTTCGTTTTTAATGTTAGGAAAATTTTGCCATTCATTCATTTTATGAATTGTCTCAATTTCATTATTATCTACAAAAATGTCTGGTGAAATACCAATTTGCTGAAAAGATTGTCCTGTTACTCGATAGCAAAGAGCAGTGGTGACTTTGATTTTTCCGTAATCAAAATCACTTTCCAAAAAGTCATTAATATCTATTAAATCCTGCATAGAAGCCTTGCCATAAGTTTTTGTACCTACTAGAATCCCTTTTTTATAATCTTGAAACGCAGCTGCAAAAATTTCAGACGAAGAAGCTGTTCCTTCGTTGATTAAAACAACTACGGGTTTATTCCACAATACTTTATCAGAATAGGTAGATTTTTTAATAGTTTGATTACCATTTCGCGACAACAAAATGGGTTGTTTATTAATAAAGAATGAAAGTGACTTTACGGCTTGCTCTACATGACCGCCTTTCGAGTTTCGAAGGTCAAGAATTAACCCTTCTCCGTTACCCGCTATTACTTCATTAAGTTTATTTTTCAAATCTTTTTCTAAAGTTGATGTTTTATTGGCATAAAAAGAAGGAATTGTAAGGTGTGCAATTTTGTTTTGCTTGCCCAGCACCCAAGACAATTTTACATTAGCAGTGTTTTTGTTTGTTTTTAGTTGCCAGGTTAATAAATATTCATCATTATCAGATGTTCTAAACAGAAAATCAATTTCTTGATGATTTAGCTTTTGAATTTGTTTTTTGAAATAACTTTCAGTCCATTGTGGGTTGACATATGCCCACGAATTCTTGTTATGAGATTTAAAGGCAATGATTCGGTCACTTTCGAATTGGTCAGAGAAGCTATATTTTTTTTGTGATTTTCGGAATGTCTTATCTTTTTTTGAAAACGGAAAACTAAAGTTAGAAGTACTCGAATAGTAGCCTGCGTTTGGGTCAACTGTCTTTAAGGTTGAATTTAGAAAATGAATGTAAAAATGAGCATCCAAATCTTTTAGAATAGACTGAATGGTTTGGTCAAGAATATTAGTGGTTAAGTTTTCTATACGAGAAGGGGTTTCTCCTATTTCTAATTGAATTTGTCTGTAGGATTGTAAAATTTTTGGATTAGGGTTTTGTTTTAGAAGGAACAATTTTTCTTTTAGAATGTTATTTAATTTCAACACGATTTCGCTGTTTTTCCCTTGGACGGCTTCGTTGATGTCATTTATTTTATGGAATAGTTCTTTCTTATCTTTTTTTGTCAAAATCTCCTCTAAATCGAAGAAGTAATATTTTAAAAATATGTCAAAATTCTTTTTACTTATTTTAGAATCAACAATATTGAAATACTTTTGAATATGAAAAACAGACCTTGATATTTGCTGTTCAGCAGAAAGTTGAACTTTTTGAGCAGAAACATTAATATTTAAAAAAAGTAAAAAAAGTAAGCTTATTAGGGATGTAATCTTCATTTTTTATTTTAAATGGTCTAATTAGTAAATGAAGGTTGTATGTTTTAGTAAACAATATTATTTAAAGCAATAATTAAACCATATTGATTAATTCGAGATGTATAATTCATTGTTGTCTTGTAGTAGATGGTTTTGCTATAAATAAAAGTGAAAAATGAAAATTCGTTAAGATTTCTTTAACAGAGTATTGTCCTTAGCAACCTTCATGGATATAAATGGGATTAACCCTAATGATTAAGGCGGGACAGAAAAACAAATAACAAATTTTGTACGTATATGGTAATAGGAGACTTTGAGATTATTGATGTCTATGGTTTCACCTTTTACCAAATAAGATTGAATTTAAAAGCTTGATAGCATTAAATCAGTTTTAAGTCCGTTTTAGTGAGGATATTTTTTATCTAAAAAGCAGTTAGGTTTTAAAAGCAAATTGAAATGAAATCTTTATATCTAGGGTTATTTTTTATGTTGTTTTATCATATAAGTTCCGCCCAAGAACCGAGAGACTATACAACTTCAGAAATTGAAGCTATTATAGATAATAAGAAAGCGAGTGAAGGAGATTTATATTATGATAAGGAAAAGAAAATTTATTATTTGGGTTTAACGAATGGGCTTTTGCTTTTGCTTAGTGGCGGTGGTGAAAGTGATGTTATTAAAAACGAAGATGGAGATTCTTATGTTCGTGTTGTTGAAAATGGTGCTTCGGATAGCGTACTTGTTGGATTAAACGGTTCAAGAATGTGGGCTTTTGTTAATAATAGATTTGAAAGTCTTACTCCTGATGAAAACACATTTATTGGTAATAAGTCAGGTGTAGAAAACAAAGGTGGATATAATGTAGCCGTAGGGAATTTTACCTTACAACCAGTGTCAAAAGGTAATTCGGCATTAGGCTTTGAAGCTGGACAGAATAATAATAGTTCCGAAAATGTATTCATCGGTTTATCGGCAGGAAAAAACACCAGAGGAGCTCAAGGTTCTATATTTATAGGTTCGAATGCAGGAAGAGAAAATGAAAATGGAGTAGGTAATACCTTTATCGGTACTTCAGCAGGAGAACAATCGAATGCTACTTCTTCTATACATATTGGTAGTAATACTGGGGCTAAAGTCGCTGGAGATAATAATATTTTTATGGGGTATCAAGCAGCGACGAATCAGGAAAGAGGTAGTGATAATATCCTTATTGGTTCAAAGTTAGACTTACCAAATTTAACAGGAAGTAATCAACTAAATATCGGAAACCTTTTGTACGGTGTGAATGTAGCCGATAGTGCTCCCCAATTGGATAAAGGACGTCTATCGGTAGGAGTCACAGAAGCTGAGGAATCTGCTAAGCTTGAGATTAAAAGCTCTAATAAAGGAATCTTAATACCTCGAATGACAACCGACCAAAGAACAAGTATTGATTCTCCTGCCAACGGGTTACTTGTTTATGATACAGATACAGGCTCTTTTTGGTCATTTAAAGAAAAATATTGGGCACAAACGGTTTCTGGATTAGTTACCTTAAACCCTAACAATAGTGGTGCTCCTTATGAAGACTCTTACCTTCTACAAGTAAGTGATAATGGTAGTATTTTAGAATTTAATTCTGATAGTGATGTTAAATTGGTCGTTGAACCTGGGTTACCTCCTGGCTTTCAGGTCAGTGTAACGCAATTAGGGTTAGGGAATGTCTACTTTGTAGGAGATGCTGGAGCGGTTGTCAAACATCCCTACGACTTTGATAGAACTAGTGCTCAATACTCTAAAGCAGGGATAGAAATAGCAAGCGATGGAACTATAATTCTTTCAGGAGATGTCACCTTCTAAAATTAAGACAAAACCAATGATAAGATTTTATTTATTTATAGCAATACTGATTTTTGCAAACTCAATAGGTAACGCGCAAGGAGTTTTGCCTATAAACAGGTATTACCTTAATCAAGATTTTACCATAAATCATCCCGTTCCATTCTCTTTTGGTTATAGTTTGAGGTTAATTGATTCAGATTATGAAGGGCCAAGTATTCGAGCCCGAAGAGCCACTGATAATGCAGAAGGAGATGTTTATTTTAATAGAATCGGTTTAGTCGGTAATCAAAGTATTGTGACTATAACTAGTGTCGGTTCTTCATCTTATACCATAGGACAACGAGTTACTTTAAGAGATTTTATAGATGCCTCTGTGATACACGTTACCATTTGGTATAATCAAACTACAGTTGTTGGGTTTGATGCTGTACAAGAAAGTGTTGGTAATCAACCTGTATTGGAATTGAATACTGCGGGTAGAAACAACAATATGCCTGCTATACGGTTTAGAGGGAATGATTATTTAAGAATTATCAAACCCGTAGAAGAAGTTTTAAATGATGGAATTAATGGTTCTTTTATGTTAACACTTAAAACGACTAGAAATAAAGCTCATTTTACTTTTGGTACATTTTATCGAACTTGGAGATGGGCATTTCATATTAATTGGACTAATGGATTTGTTTTTTTTGATGCTGCAGAGAGGTGCTGTGCAAGATATAGGAGTTATGACAACAGAAATAGTTTAAATGTATGGAAGCAGTATACTTTTGTGAGAGGAACTAATTATAAAACAGCAAGAGTGAATACATCAAGCACGGCTCTTAATAACTCACCACTACCTTCAACACCCCAGACTGGAGGAGAATTTCATATAGGAGGTGCATGGGGTTCTAGGGCACGGTTCGAAGGGTTTATGAGCGAAGTGATTATGTATCCAACAGATTTATCAGTAGCTGATTTAGAGATAATAGAAAGAAATCAGATTCGATTTTGGAGACTTTAATAGCTTAATTTTATATCTTTAATTGTTGAGTTTCGGTAGATGGAAGAATCATAAAACAATTCGCCAGTAGATGCTATTTTTGAAGTGTAAATTAATTTTTCATTATGATAATATGTAATAACGGTACCTTGTCTTCGAATTGTAAAATCATCTTCATGTTGTAAGTTTGTAGAATGTAAACCCCGACTTCCTCCATTCTCATAGATATGAATATCTTTACTATTTACGATATAAATTGCATGATCTATTCTATTAAAAGAAGCGTTAGTTTCTGGGTCAACTCCTAGTCCGGCCATAACAAAAGCCGTACTAGCCCCATTAAGACCATTTCCGCCGTAAGTAAAAGACAAGGTACAGTCAGTGTTGGCAGGAACAGAACCAAAGGTTGCTTGTCTATCCCATCCAGAATTATTATTTATGGATCTCATATAGTTGTTTCCTACCTCTACACCTGTCGAAATATTTTCCCAAGTAGTATTATCCCCAGGGATTAAAACGGTTACATCTTTAACATGAATACTCAAAGCTTGATTTTCATTGTAACTCTGCCCATTATGAGCATCAATTAAATACGATTCATCTTTATCTCCTGAATTGAAGGTTAAAATTGCTTCCGTTGGTGATATCACTTGAGTATTTACCAAACTAATATTATCATTTTCTCCTATAATTTCGAAACTTGTATTACTATCGAAGTTATTACCAATTATAGTAATTGCATAACCTATTTGGTTCTTAGGTATGTTAGGATATAAGGTATAAGACAAGTATGGTTTTAATGAATTATTACTCCCCTGAGGACCAAGTACTCCAAGTTCTCCTTGAGGTCCTTGATTTCCCTGAGGTCCTTGGTTTAATATTAAGTTGACAGGCACTGTAAGATCAACAATTACACCTGTTTTTTCGAATTGTTCGATGTAAATGAAAGATAAAAACTCTTCTTTAGAAAATAAAAAAGGTAAATTAGGGTTCGCTTCGGTTTCTATGGCGATTTCAAAATAATCGGTAACTTTTACATTTTCTTTTTCAAAGACCCATTTAGAACTTGACGAGGTGTGGCTATTGCCATTAGATATTATATTGTTTCCAAATATTCTTTTATGTGCGATTCCATTAAAATACAATACGCAATTTAGGTTTGTAAAAGAAGCACCATTGATAAAGTTGGGTTGAAAAGTTATTCTAATATTCCCTTTTAGTCCCGAAATTCTTTCATTATTAATAATTGCACCTGTTTCATTGAAAAATAGGCTATCTGGGAGCACTTTCATTTCGTTCAAGTCTTGAGTCAAACCTTCTTTTATTCTAACTTTAGTCCTTTTTGCTACATAAATGGAATCCCATTTCAAGTTTAAACTGTCCGTTTTTTCTCTTGATGGAGCCCAATGATTAGAAGTAGTATCCCATCTTAGTACATCCTTAGATTCAATACCTACATTAGTTACTGTACCTAATTCTTTAAGTGTTCCATCCGTTACCCCCAAGTAGTATATGTCAAGTTCATAATCGTGATAAATATCTCCTTCTCCTGCTGTTTTTTGAGTATTAATAGTATTGATTTCACTAGTAGTAAAGTCAGTGGCTTGGTCTTGCCCATAAATAGATACAGCACAAAAACTAAAAAATACAAAGAAAATTGTGTTTTTTAACCTTAAATTAAGGATTATATGTAGTGATAAATTATTCATTCGTAAGATAATTTTATATCTAACAAAGAAACACTTAAATGTACCGAGGAGTCATAAAATAATTCACCCGTTGAAGGAACAAGAGAAGTGTATATTAGAGTGCCATTTTGATGATATGTTATTGTAGTTCCCGTTCTTTTTATTTCAAAAAAATCACCATCATTCAGCGTTACAGATCTCCTCCCCCTAGAAGAACCATTCTCATAAATATAGACATCAGCACCATTACGAAGGTAGATTGCATGGTCTATTGTAGTATAACTAGTGTTAGCAGTAGGGTCAATTGTTAATCCTATCATTGCATAAGCATCTCGGGTGCTATTGATGCCCCTACCAGCGTACCTAAATTCTAAAATGCAGTCTGTATTAGCTGGTACACTGCCAAAAGTTGCTTGTTTATTCCAGCCTCCATTGGGGACAGTAGTTCTCATTGTTCCATTGCCAACTTCTATCCCAAAAGTTTCATTTTCCCATGCGACATTATCTCCAGGGATAAGTACTATTTTATCAACAACGTCTAAGGTTATATCTACTCCAAAATGACTATTGCCATTATTATAAGCTCTTAATAAATAACTGTCTTCCAACCCTGTAGAGGTAAAGGTTAATTGAACTTGGGTTGGAGATAATACTTCTGTATTTGTAATGATAAGATTCGTTAAATCACCATCTATAATCTCAAACAAGGTATTTGTGTCGAAGTTTTGCCCAAATATCGTAATTTTATATTCTGTTTGATTAGTAGGAATTTGTGTTCTACTTGCACTAGTAATATATGGTTTTATGATGACACTAGAACCAGCCGGACCTTGATTCCCTTGAGCCCCTCTTGGCCCCCGAGGCCCTGGAGGTCCTTGTGCGATACTTAAATTTAGTGGTGCAGTGACGTTAGTTATAATTTCTAAGTCCGTAGATTCTTCAATAAAGATAAACGAGGTTTCGATGCCATCGGAAACTAATTCTGTAAAACCAGTATTGGCTTCTCGTTCAAAAACAAAATGAATTATATCGCTTCTTACGATATCTTCAATCAAGAAAGTAAAACTGGAACTAGATGTATTGTGATTGTTATTGTTAGAGATGTAATTACTTCCGAATACTTTTTGTACTGCCGTATTGTTTTTATACAGGATGCAATTTACGTTTACATTTAGGGCGGCTGATAAAAAATTAGGCTGGACAATAAAGTTTAATTTGCCTTCTAAGTTTGTTAACTTATTATCAGAGATGGTAGCGAGAGTTTGATTAAATTCAAAACTTTCGGGAATCACAGTATAAGAAGTTTGATTTATGTTATTAAAGGCTTGTAATTTAACCCTTGCACGTTTAATGTTATTAATAATAGTTTTTTCTAACGTAATTCCTGCGATAGTTGGAGGTGTAGCTTCCCATTGGTTTGTTGAAGTATTCCAACTCAATACATCTTCATCGGTGGCACCTCTGCTAATTACTGTTCCTAACTCTTTTAGACTACCATCTGTTACTCCTATATAAAAAATATCTAAGCCTGCATCGTGGTATAAGTTGCCTTCTGCAGCCGAACGGTCGGTATTTATGGTATTAATTTCTGCGGTTGTATAATCTGTTGGTTGTTGTCCATATACACAAGTTAGAAAAATACAAACGAGTATCGTTAATGCTGTTTTTTTCATCAATATTTCCTCTTGCACCACATAAACATACTTAATGACTTTTTGTAATAAAAGCTGAGATGTTTAAGGGTATTTATTTTTTATTAATTTCTGTTACTAGGTAATTTAAGTTTTAAAACATAGGGTTCTATATCTGAGTGTACGATATTGTTATCATTTAGTTTTATACTGAGACTCGATAAAATGGTCTGTCGATATACGGTTGCTATAAAATAAAAAGGGTAGGGAAGGCAAATAAAAGAAAATTGAACTTTGTAAATAGATAAAATATACGATAATGAAAAGTAACCGCAGTTTTGAATGCCATATCATTTCTACCCCAATTTAATCCAAAATAAATATTATATTTGGCAAGATTCAAAATATGGATAACATATTTTGTTAGTTTGTGAATTGAAATAAAATATTCTTTACTCTTTAAACCTAAATCTATATGGCAAACGCTATTTTCTCAGTACCACGTCCTAAGAACGAACCCGTTTATGATTATGTTCCCAAGTCGAAAGACCATAAAGAGATTCTTTCAGCCCTTGACGAAGCCTTAGGGAAGAAGATTGAAGTGCCCATGTATATTGGGAATAAAGAAATTTTTGAAGGTGAAAAAATTTCTATGCATCCACCTCATGACACTAAACACATATTAGGTCATTACTATAAAGGAGATGCAAGCCATGTTCAATTGGCTATTGATGCAGCTTTAGAAGCTAAAACAGAATGGTCTGAAATGGATTGGAACCATCGAGCAGCTATATTCTTGAGAGCTGCTGATTTGATTGCAGGCAAATATCGTTATCAAATGAATGTAGCAACGATGGTTTGTCAATCTAAAAATGTATTTCAATCGGAGATAGATTCAGTTTGTGAATTTATTGACTTTCTTAGATTTAACGTTTACTACCTTTCTGAAATCTATAATAGACAACCTGCGGCTAATTCAGATACAATTTGGAATCGCTTGAAATATAGACCACTAGAAGGCTTTGTTTTTGCAGTAACTCCTTTCAATTTTACCGCAATTGCTGGAAATCTTTGTTTTGCACCTGCTTTGTGTGGTAATACCGTTGTGTGGAAACCTTCTGAAGACCAAATTTATAGTGCGTTTTGGTTACAGAAAATATTTAAAGAAGCAGGTTTGCCTGACGGAGTAATTAATATGGTTGTTGCTGACGGACCAGCTACAGGAGACGTAGTATTTAATCATCCAGAATTTGCAGGTTTACACTTTACGGGAAGTACAAAAGTATTCCAACAAATGTGGACGATTATAGGTCAAAATATTTCTAAATATAAATCTTATCCAAGAATAGTAGGGGAGACAGGAGGAAAAGACTTTTTGATGGCTCACGGATCTTCAAACCCTGTTCAAGTAGCTACCGCTTTATCCAGAGGAGCCTTTGAATTTCAAGGTCAAAAATGTTCAGCTGCCTCTAGGGCATATATCGCTAAAAGTATTTGGAATGAAACCAAAAAACATTTGGTAGAGCAAGTGGAGAGTATGAAAATGGGCTCGGTTAACGATACCAGTAATTTTATAAATGCAGTGATTAGTAAAGCTTCTTTTGATAGAATTAGTGGATATATTGACGAAGGCTTGGCTTCTAATGAAATAGAGTGTATCACAGGAGGGACTTATGACGATTCGGAAGGATACTTTGTAAAACCAACCGTTTTTGTCACCTCTAATCCAAGCAACAAATGGATGGCAGAAGAAATTTTCGGACCAGTGCTAACCATTTATGTTTATGAAGATGAAGATTTTGAAAAAACACTAGAGTTGGTAGACCAAACTTCGCCTTACGCATTGACAGGAGCTGTGTTTTCAACCGATAGGTATGCAATAACATTAGCAGAGAAGAAGTTAGAAAATAGCGCTGGTAACTTTTATATTAATGATAAACCAACGGGTGCAGTAGTAGGTCAACAGCCGTTTGGTGGTGGTCGTGCATCAGGCACAAATGATAAAGCTGGAGAAATATTTAATCTTTATCGTTGGATTAACGTACAAACAGTAAAAGAAAATTTATTACCACCAGAAGATTATAAGTATCCGTTTTTGGGGTAGTCAGATTGTTATTACCAAATCCCCATGACGAAAAAAGCATAAAGCATGAAGTCAAAGAAAGTTAAACAAGGCAATATTCTAATTGCAGAACCTTATATGATAGATAAAAATTTCAAACGTAGTGTTGTTGTTTTGACATATCATAGAAATATAGAGGGGACGATTGGCTTTGTTATTAATAAAAAGATAACGACTACGCTTCATAAATTATTGAAAGACTTACCTGCTCAGATGGATTTGCCCGTATTTTATGGAGGTCCATTGTTTCAAGATGCTATTTTTTATCTTCATCGAATAGGTCACTTACTAGACGATTCGGTTGAGATTACAAAAGGACTCTACATGGGAGGTGATTTCGAAAAATTGAAAACCTTAATGGAACATGATTTGATTACACCAGATGACATCAGGTTCTATAAAGGATATTCGAGTTGGGGCCCCGAACAATTAAAAGAAGAATTAATCGAAAGTAGTTGGGTCGTGTCTGATCACGACCCCAATTACTTATTTTCATTATCTGGAGATGAAGTATGGACGCAGGCACTGAAAGATAAGGGAGAACCTTACACCATACTCGCCGAAATCCCTGATAGTGCTAGTTGGAATTAGCTTGACTTTTCAATTTCTTGAAGAAGCCTTTCTTTTTTCTTTTCATCTATTTTGTAACAGAGTTTTATGTATTTTCGGAGTAAGTTTTTATTTTCAATACTGTTTTTTATTAACCTTCCAGTAGCTAACGATGAAATTCCATCTTTTTCTATGTTAGAAATGGTGTTTTTACTAAACCCCAAAATGTAGCTTAATGTAGAAGCTGCAATTTTATGTTTTTTTCTAAATTTGATGATTTCTATAGGAGAAATAGAACCTTGAGCCGCAAAATAAGCATTTTTTAAAGCAGCAGTATTGCGTTCCATTTGTTCTTCAGTAAAATGCTTTTCTAAATCAGTTTTACTTATTTTACCATTATTTTCATCGACTATATTGTCTAAATAATAATGAATTTTATAGCTGAATTCTATTTGATTAAATTTTTTGGTGACGAAACAACTTAACTCTTCTGTTTTATCTCCATTTCTTTTCAAAATACTCTTTTCCATTTTTATTTTTTTAATTTAAAAAAGGCTGATTCATTCTTAGAAAAGGTTTGTGTGTAGAAAATATCAATATTTGAATTCCTTCCCTTTGTAGTCCATACTTGAGATATATTTCTGTATGGTTGATAAATACTCGAAAAGCACACACTTCAAAATCTCCCTCTAAACTTTCATTAATTCCTCGATAATAATCTTCTATTACTAATGAATAAATAGCTTCCTTAATGTCTTCTTTCTCTATAAATTCAGTTATAGTAAGGTAGTCTAATTCATTCTGAGCTTTATTTGTAAAAGTTAAGAAGCCACCATTGTCTAAAATATCAATTGTTCTGTCTAAGAATGATTGTACCAGACTCCGATTGGTTTCAGTATTGAAGTATTCTTTCATTTATTTGGTTTAAAATCAATTTACGAAATTAACTTTAAATTCACAACCATTGGGGAAAATAGTATGTAGGATTAATCTATTTTTTCTACCGATTCGGTTTCTATTAAAGAAAGTTTTTCTAATTCCTCTTTTTCCAACATATTCGTTAAATCAATTAAGTTTGTACCTACAGGAGCTTTATAGTTTACGTAATTTTGAAAAATAATCCCTTCAACATTTCTAGGGTTGAACGCTTCTCTAAATCGAACACCGCCTTTGTTGACTTGGTAATCGTAAGCCAAATAATCAATTTGATTGGTTTCTTTATTAACCCAATACATATAATTGTCATCATGGTCATCACCACCACCTTCTTCTGAGAATGAAACTGAAATAATATGGTAGTCCTTTTCCTTTACTTTTGTTTCTCCAACATATTTTTTGAAAACAGATTTGTCTTTCAATTTATAAGGCAAAGTAGCAAAGTAAATTACGGAATTAACCCCATTTGAATATCTTCTTTCTGTTTTTTCATCCAAAGATATTTCCTCTCCATTAATTGTTCTTTTAAAAGAATCATTAGTTAGACTATCTATAATTATGGTGTCATTCTTTGTTTGTGTCTTTGTATAGGTATACTGATTTCCTTGGTTATGGAAGCTGAATTTTTTATCTCTAAAAATAAAAGAATAGTGTGCATTTTCATATTTTGCTCCTCCATGAGCGATTATAGCTTGATTGATAATAGAATCACTCTTAGATAATTTGGTAAGAGCTGACTCCGAGGGAGTATCTTTTTTTTGTGCTGTTTGGTTACAGGAAATTATCAATAAAAAGACGATTAATGCAGTTAATAATGATTTCACTTTTTAAGTTTTGATTTTTAATAATAAACGAAGAACAATAATAAGAATTGATTGTTTGATTTGATAAAATAAACAAAGAAAATCAATTTGTTATTTAAAATAAGTCTAAATAGTAATTTGTGTTACGTTTATTTATATTATGAATTACACTAAGGTCAAAAACTTTCATATATTTGTGGAAATTTTTAGAATTTATTAATACCAACTATTAACTAACTGTTAAAAACGAAGGTGTTTTGAGTAGTACAATTTTTAAATTAGGATTTTTCCTAAGCTTTATATTAAGCTCAACGAGCTTATTTGCACAGAGCAATTCTGGGTCTTCATTATTATCGGCTACAATTGTAGGGATAGTAGTTCTGATTATTATTGGTGCTGTATGGGTTGTTTCGAGCAATTTATTTAGAATTGAAGCTTCTAAATTAGGAGTTGCTGATGATTTTGAAAGCAAACCATCTTTCTTGACTGGATCGTCAAGCAAAGAAACGGGCATAAAGACAACGGATTTGCCAGTTAGAACCTTGAAAAAAGGATTTGACATTAATTTGGCGGGTAATGTTGTAGATGAAACCATCTCAAGCGTTGCTGTTAAAAATTATGCGGTGTCTCCTGTTAACTTTAAAGGCATTTCTCCAATCCCTAAAGTAGTGGTTGAAGAAGGTTCAAAAGTTTTGGCTGGAGATGTTCTTTTCTTTGATAAGAAAAATCCTGACGTTAAGTATGTTTCTCCCGTTAGTGGTGAAGTAACTGGTATCGTTAGAGGAGCAAAAAGATCTATCCATTCGGTAACTATTGCTGCCGATGGAGAAAATCAATTTAAAGAATTAGAAGCTATTGATGTTGAAACTAGTAGCAGAGAATCTTTAATTAATTTTCTTGCAGAATCAGGAGTTTGGCCTTTAATTAAGCAAAGACCATTCAATTTGATTGCTGATACGCAAGTAGTACCTAGAGATATTTTTATTTCTACTTTTAGTACGGCTCCATTAGCATTAGATAACGAAATTGCAATTGAAGGACAAGAAGCTAGCTTCCAACAAGGAATTGATGTTTTGGCTAAATTGACCTCAGGTTCAGTTCATTTAGGTTTAAATGGTAACAAAGAGGTGCAATCTTCTTTTGAACAATTCAATAACACAAGAAAGTATTACTTCAAAGGTGCTCATCCCGCAGGTAATGTTGGTGTTCAAATTCATCATATTGCTCCGATTATAGGTGGTGAAGATATTGTTTGGACTTTAGGTGTTCAGGACGTAATTACGCTTGGTAAACTATTCACCGCTAAGAAATACGACGTAACTAGAATAGTTTCATTAGTAGGGACTCCTTTAGATAATCCACAAAATGTATCAACTAAAGCAGGTGCAAATATTGGAGAATTATTAGCAACTCAAAACGTTGATGATAATTCAAGAATAATCTCAGGCGATATATTTACAGGAGAGAAGAAAGAGAATGATCAGTTTTTGAATGCATTTGATTCTCAAATTACTGTAATAGAAGAAGGAAATGAGTTTGAAATGTTTGGCTGGTTATTACCATTGACAGAAAGACCAAGTATTTCTCGTTCATTGCCAGGTTTCTTATTCCCTGATATTAAATACAAAGCGAATACCAACACACATGGTGAAAAGAGAGCTTTTGTGGTGACAGGTCAATACGAAAGTGTTTTACCAATGGATATATTCCCTCAACATTTAATGAAATCTATCATTATTAACGATTACGAAGCAATCGAAGGGTTAGGCATCTACGAATTAGAGAAGGAAGATATTGCTATATGTGAATTTGTTTGTACATCGAAGCAACCCCTTCAACAAATATTAGAAAGAGGTCACGATATGATGATAGCTGAAGGCTAATCAAATTATGTTATCATTGAATAATTTTACTTTTATTATTAAAAAATAAAAAGTCACTTCATGGGACTATTAGAAACAGTTAAAAAGTTAGAACCCAGTAAAAAGGACTCGCCATTTTTGCACACCCTTTACGACGGATTCTTTACATTTTTATATACGCCCGATACCGTAACTCAAGGAGGTGTTCATTTGAGAGATGGTATGGATTTGAAACGTACCATGGTTCTTGTCGTATTGGCAATGCAATTATGTTACCTTTTCGGAACGTACAATATCGGTCACCAACATTTTGATGCATTAGGTATGTATCAACAGTTTTTAGGTGGGTTTCATTTGAAACTAACTTATGGATTGGTTAAGATGTTGCCAATTTTTGTGGTAGCTCATGTTGTCGGTTTAGGTGTTGAGTTTTACTTCGCTTCTAAAAAAGGACATCCGATAGAGGAGGGATTCTTAGTAAGTGGAGCATTGATACCATTGATTATGCCACCTGATATTCCTTTATGGATTTTAGGTGTAGCAGTAGCTTTTGCTGTTATCATTGGTAAAGAGGCGTTTGGTGGAACAGGTATGAATATATTGAATGTAGCTTTATTGGCTCGTGTATTTGTATTTTTTGCTTATCCAACAACTATTTCTGGTGATGAAGTATGGATTGCGGGTATAGAGAAAGTAGAAACAATTTATCAAGGAGAACAATATGGTACTATCTATGGAATGTTAGATGGGATATTTGGAATGTTTGGAATGGATACCTTTGGAGCTGGAGGACAAGCCGTTGCAGACGGATACACAGGAGCAACCCCTTTAGCCTTGGCAAAAGAAGGTTGGGATAATGTATTGATGCATTATTCCGAAGCACAAATGTTCTGGGGCGCAATTCCTGGTTCAATAGGTGAAACAAGTAAACCTTTTATCCTTTTAGGTGTAGTTATATTATTAGCAACAGGTATTGCTAGTTGGAGAATCATGTTATCTATGTTTGTGGGTGCTATTGTGATGTCTTTGTTACTAAATGTATGGGGAGCAACTCCATTCATGGATGTGCCTTGGTACTACCAATTTTATATGGGGTCATTCTTCTTTGCAATGGCATTTATGGCTACAGATCCTGTTACAGCTGCTTCTACTAATAGAGGTAAAATAATCTACGGATTTTTGATAGGTTTTGTCGGTATGATTATCCGAGTTTTAAACCCAGCATATCCTGAAGGTTGGATGTTAGCAATTTTGTTATTCAACGTTTTTGCTCCATTGATTGACTATACTGTTATTCAAGGAAATATCGGAAGAAGAAAGAAAATAGCTGAAGAAAGATTACAATCAAAAAATGAGAATGTAATCAAAAATCAAAGTTTAGAAACTATTTCATAATTGTAAATAAAACAATTGACGAGTTATGCATAGTACGAAGCAAGTATTCATGTTTATATTAGTGCTTACTTTATCAGTAGCAACAGCGATCACAGGATTGCGTGAAGCTACTAAAGATCAAGCCGCATTAAATGAGTCTATATTTAATAAAAGGGCTTTATTGAAAGCCTTACAGCCAAAACTTGATTCATCTGTTGATGATATGTCGGATGATGAAGTTTTAACTTTATTTGATTCTAAAGTAGAACAAATCGTTTTGGATATGGAAGGAAATGTCCTTTCAGTAGAACAAGTAGAAGCTAGTGGACACAAAGGAGGAAAAGCAGAAAATGTAGATTTAGCTAAAGAAAAGAAAAAACCTGAAGCATCAAGAATTTTACCTTTTTATGTTTTTGATGATGGTAAAACAAAATCATATATCTTATCAGTAAGAGGTTCTGGATTATGGGATGATATTTGGGGAGCATTGGCTATTGAATCAGATTTGGAAACTGTAATTGGAGCTACTTTTGATCACAAAGGTGAAACTCCAGGTTTAGGTGCTGAAATCAAAGATAATAAAGCCTTTATTGCTCAGTTCCAAGGTAAAAAGTTAACTAACGAAGCAGGTGATTATGTTTATATCACTGTTCGTAAAGGTGGAGCTAGAGACCAAAGAACAGAAGTTGATGGTATTACAGGTGCTACTGTTACTGCTGATGGGGTAACAGAAATGCTTAAAAGAGGGTTGCATTATTACCAACCATATTTGAAAGGTTTAAAATAAACAATAATTTTTTCATTGTAAGAAAAATCATAAATCATGGCAGAAACTACAACAAAAGTTGAAGAAAAAAGAAGCCTATTCGGTAAAGCAGAGAAAAAATTGCTTATAGATCCGTTGAACGAAACGAACCCTATTACTGTACAGGTATTGGGGGTATGTTCAGCATTAGCAGTAACGTCTCTTTTGTACCCGTCAATTGTTATGGCAATCGCAGTATTATTCGTTACTGTTTTTGCAAACTTGGCAACTTCATTATTAAGAAATTATATTCCTTCTCAGGTAAGGATGATTACTCAATTGATTATTATCGCTACGTTAGTAACAGTGGTTGAGTTATTTTTGAAATACATTAATTTCCCCGTTTACAAACAATTGTCAGTTTATATTGGATTGATTATTACGAACTGTATTGTAATGGGACGTTTAGAAGCTTTCGCAATGGGTAACAAACCATACGATTCTTTCCTTGATGGTTTAGGAAATGGTGTAGGTTATGGTGTTATTATTATTGTAGTTGGTTTCTTTAGAGAATTATTTGGTAAAGGAACTTTGTTCGCAGGTTCTCCATTAGAAATTAAAATTATTGGTGCGGGAAGTGATTTCTTAATCAATACTGTTGACAGTTTCTTATTTGGATGGTATGCAAATAATGGTCTAATGGTGATGCCAGCAGCAGCGATGTTTTTGATTGGAATTATCATTTGGATTCAACGTGCTAAATACTCTAACTTGGTTGATGTATCATAATATTTGATCTTCGATTTAGTAAAAATAAAAAATTAAAATCTCTATAATCTATAATTAATCATGGGAGAATTTATAAATATATTTATCAAAGCTGCTTTTATTGACAATATGGTCTTGGCATATTTCTTAGGAATGTGTTCTTACTTGGCGGTATCAAAAAGTGTAAAAACAGCGATTGGTTTAGGAATGGCAGTAATATTCGTTTTGGGTATCACAATGCCAATCAATTGGTTGATTAACGAATACCTTTTGGGTGAGAATGGTCTTTTAGGAGTTGATTTAACATTCTTAAGATTCATTTTATTTATTGCGGTTATTGCATCAATGGTACAGTTGGTGGAAATGATAGTAGAGAAAGTTTCACCTTCACTATATGCAGCATTAGGTATCTTCTTACCATTGATTACTGTGAACTGTGCTATTTTGGGTGGTTCTTTATTCATGGTTTCAAGAGAATATACACTAGGGCAATCAGTTTCATTCGGTTTAGGCGGTGGAGTAGGTTGGTTCTTAGCTATTGTAGCTATTGCAGCAATCCGTGAAAAAATTAGATATTCAGATGTTCCTGCTCCATTGAGAGGGTTAGGAATGGCGTTTATACTTACAGGTCTTATGGGCTTGGCATTTATGGCGTTAGTAGGAATTGATCCTGCTGCTTTTTAATAAAATTACAGATAAAAATATCATAGAATTATGCTTCTTTTATTTAGTATCGAGACATTGATTTATGCCGTAATTGTTTTCGTAGCAGTTATTGTAGCCTTATCATTTATCTTAATCAGTGCACGAAAAAAATTAGTGCCTCAGGGAGATGTGAATATTACTGTAAATGGTGATGACGAAAAACCGTTTAAGGTAAAACCTGGTTCTTCTTTATTATCTTCTCTTTCTGACCAAGGTATCTTTTTGCCATCCGCTTGTGGTGGTGGTGGAACTTGTGCCATGTGTGAATGTTGGGTTGATGAAGGAGGTGGAGATGTTCTACCTACAGAAATGAACCATTTATCAAGAAAAGAAGCTGCTGAAAACAAGCGTTTAGCTTGTCAGGTGAAAGTTCGTGAGGATATGAAAATTCGTATTCCCGAAGAAATTTTTGGTATCAAAAAATGGGATTGTGAAGTAGTTTCTAACTATAACGTAGCAACATTTATCAAGGAATTTGTGGTGAAATTACCAGAAGGCGAAGAACTAGACTTCGAAGCTGGTGGATATATCCAAATTGATGTTCCTACTATTGATGTTGATTTCAAAACGATGAATATCGATTCTCATCCAAGAATGGGGAAAGCTAAAGATGAATTCCAACCAGAATGGGATAAATTCAATCTTTGGAAGTTGAAAATGAAAAATGAAGAGCCTCAATTTAGAGCTTATTCAATGGCGAATCACCCTGCTGAAGGGAATATTGTGATGTTGAATATTCGTATTGCTACTCCACCATGGGATAGAGGTACGAACGATTGGAAATCTGTAAATCCAGGTGTTTGTTCTTCTTATGTATTTAGTAGAAACCCAGGTGACAAAGTAACTATTTCTGGTCCTTATGGTGAATTCTTCATCAAACCGACTAAGAAAGAAATGGTTTATATCGGTGGTGGTGCTGGTATGGCTCCATTACGTTCTCACTTGTTCCACTTGTTCCACACATTGAAAACAACGGATAGAAAAGTTTCATACTGGTATGGTGGTCGTACAAGAAGAGAGTTATTTTATATCGATGACTTTAGACAAATCGAAAAAGAATTCCCTAACTTCAAATTCTATGTAGCTTTAGATAATCCTGCTCCTGAAGATAATTGGACAGTAAAAGAAAACATGGAAGACGAAAGTGGTGAAGGTTTCAAAGGATATATTATGGACGTTGTTTATAATGAATACTTGAAAAACCACGCGGAACCAGAAGAAATAGAATACTACTATTGTGGTCCTCCAATGATGGCAGCTTCAATTATGAGAACGCTAGACAACTTAGGAGTTCCTGATGAAAATATTGCTTTTGATGATTTCGGAAGCTAAAAATACCAAAGCGATTAAGATTCTTCTTAATCGCTTTTTTTATGTCTCATATATGATATATATGATTTTTTCGTTATATTTAAAAAGCTATCAAAAAGCAAATCTGAATTTTCTTATTCCCCATTTATAAAACTAAAACCATTGTAGTCAATCATGAGAAAATCTTTTTTAGCCTCATTAATTTTTTTGCTTTCGAACATATTTTTATTTTCTCAAAAAAGTCTTGATTCTGAGATTTCTGACACCGAAAAATTAGAAAGAATTACTATTATAAATGCTGAGAATAAAGTCGATAGTATTTTAAATTATATTTTATTAAAAAATAAAGAATTAAATAATAAAATCGAGGAACGAGAATTACATAAACAAAATGAAATTAGTAATTCTTTAGTTGAAAGGTACCTGAGTGGAGAAAAATCACTTCAACCTTCAATATTAAAAATTATCGTGGGGGATAATATGGATATGAGACATAAACTATATAAAGATTTGATTAATACTTCCCAAGCAATAAATGACCAGGACTTGATAAATGCTATCTATAACAATATATCTAAACAAGAAGACGAGTCATTAGTAATAATCATTGCAGGGGATAAAAAACTGAATGGTTATGAAAAATTATTAGAAAATAAACTTCATTTAATATCAAATAAATCTAATATTCATAGCATTTTAAGCTATTTATCTGAAGATGGAAGTAATGTTACCGCATTGAATTTTTTAAAAAATGAAATAATTAAGAAAGAAGTATATGATTATCAGTTTGATTTATTTGTTGATTTTTTATCAAATTATATAGAATCAAATGACAAAAAAATTAAAGAACAAGTCTTTGAGATTATGCTTATAGCATTTGAAAAAGTTACTAAATCTGAATCTGACTTTAATATGTATATAGGTGGGTATGGTCCAGATCATAATAGTAAATTTACAAATGTGCTTTTTTCTTATCATGATGAAAGAATAATTCCTGTGGCAAAATATTATTTAAAAAATGATGCCTATAAGCATATTGCACTAACTGCTCTTAATAATTACAAGAGGAAAATTTGTAATAAAGAAGTTATAGCATTAATCAAAGATGAAAATTACTTCTACTATACTTTGGATCTAGCTGTTTACCATTATAAAGCTACAAAGGATAAAAAAATTATAGAAACAGTAATAGAAGCCTTCGATAAGCAACCATTTTTATTTGAATATGAAAATAATTATAAATTTATAGATGCCATTTTACAAATGGATGCAAAGTATATGGATAAATTAGATTTATTTATGAATAATAAATGGCTTGTCAATTCAATAAAAGCTACTTATCTTGAAATGAATACTCCTTATGAAAAGATTGCCAAAGAATTATATGAATTCGGGATTGTAAATAAACCTGTTTCTAAGGAAGTAATTGAATACTCTAAAAACATTAATAACTTCCCGTCCGTTGATACCAAAATATTGAATTTGTTATCATCTATGGGGGGTTGTGCTTATATAGATTATGATTATGAGTATTTTGATTATAATGAAATAATTAGTTCATATATCGCTTGTACTAATGAGAATTTAGGTGAAATTTATCATTGGACTGATTCTAACATAAATGATGGATACGGTAATTCTATTGACAAATCTTATGTATTTGCAAATAATAAAATTTACATTACTAACCTAGAAAATACAGGCTTGTCTTGTGATTACAATTCTATATTTGAATTATTAAACATTATTGCCAAGGATGCGAATATCAATGAAAGATTTGAGCTTTTTGATATAGATTATTATTTGTTTTTAAATCATAATAACCTTGATAAGTTAAAAAATAAATATGATTTTGGGAGAGATGCTTTTCTTAATTAATAGTATTATGACTTAATGATCAGCAACAGAATAAATCTCGAAATTTAGACATTGTAGTTTACTGGCAGTACTTTGGTTGAAGGTAAACCCTATTGTAATTGAGAAAATACTTTCTTAATTACAATACCTTTTCCCAACTTTATACTCGATAATTGCAATAAACAATACAATTAATATTTCTATTAAAATATAAGCCCAACCATAAATCGTAGTTGTTTCTAAATGGTAAAATACGAGGCTTAGAGAGAGTAAACAATAGGCTGAATTGAGAATAGCGATGCTTTTTAAAAATGTGCCTATGTTTGAATCTAATTTAAAATAGCAGTAGGCATCATAAACCACAAAAAACATAGGAATAGCAGCAAGAGTGTATAATACATTAGAGGGAATTCCAACAAGCGTTTTATATTCAACAAGTACCACACCTAATAAGAATACAGATAAAATAGCACCAAGTCCATCAAATAAAAAAAGCTTTTTGGGGTTTTGTTCGGCTTTAGAGATTATAAGTCTAAACATATTTTATAGGTTAGAAAAAAATTTATTTACGCTTTCGTTTCTTCATATTCTGAATCTTATCACCACGTCTTAATGGTTTTTTGAACCTTTCTTTTAGCAGTTTTCGGTAACTCTTTTTCTTTGTTTTTTCTTTACTGTTTTTAGCCGATTTTTCATGGAAAGAAGCACCACCTTCAGATTTAGGCTCATGGCTGGTAAGTTCTTTTTGAGTGAATGGTCGTCTTTTTTCTTCGGGTGTAAGTCGAGTTGCCTTTTCGACTTCTTCAGGAAATTCATTGAAAGGAATGGTGTAATTCATTAAATCCTCGATAGCATCTTTCAGTACTTCTTCTTTTGGGCTATAAAAAAGAACGGATTTCCCTTCTTCTTGAGCTCTACCCGTTCGACCGATACGATGAATATAATTTTCAGGGTAAAAAGGAGTATCAAAACTAAATACGGTTGAAATTTTTTCAATATCAATTCCTCTAGAAATTACATCTGTTGCAATCAATATTCTACTCGTTCCATTTTCGAATTTTTCAATAGATTTTGTTCTATGATTTTGTTCTTTACTGGAGTGAATCACAGATGTTTCCGTTTCAAAGTCTAAGGATTCGAAAAGTCTATCCGCATTAACCTTGGTGGCTACGAAGATTAATACTTTATTGTATTCTTCTTTATCTTTCAGCAAATGATTTAATAGATTAACTTTAGTATAGAAATTGGGAACCGCATAGCATTCTTGGCTAATATTTTCTAAAGGAGTACCACTTATCGAAATTGTCTTTTTAACAGGATTGACCAAAAAACCATCAATCAATTCATCTACATAAGTTGTCATGGTCGCAGAAAAAAGGATGTTTTGCCTTTTGCTCGGAATGTATTCAAAAATATGTTTCAACTGCGTTTTATATCCAAAGTCGAGCATAATATCAACCTCATCAATTACAAGTTTCTGAATTGATTTCAGTCGTAATACATTAGTCAAAGCTAGATCGTATAATCTACGGGGAGTACCCACGATAATATCAATTCCTTTACTAATCGCTAATTTTTGAGTATTGATATTCGTTCCACCATATACACCTACCGTTCTTACCGTAATATAAGGAGTTAGTTTTTCGATTTGATCAACAACCTGGATTACTAATTCCCGAGTAGGAACCATAATCAGAACACGAGGATGTTGTTGTGTCGAAAACTTTAGATCCTGTAAAATTGGAAGTAAATAAGCGATTGTTTTTCCCGTTCCCGTTTGAGCAATACCTACAAAGTCTCTTCCTGCAAGTATGGTTGAATAAGATTCGTGCTGAATAGGAGTGGGAGTCTCAAATCCCAATTCTGAAATCGCACTAAATAATTGCTTCTTAATCTTAAAATCTTCAAACAGCTTCATCCTATGATATTATATGTAATCTTCAAACTAAAAAACTTACAAAGATAAGATTTCTTTTGCTTATATTTTTAGGTTTATCGGGCTTAATCGAAATCAGGTACCTCCTCTAAACGAACATAAGGAAAGGAATCTAGTTTATTCAGTTTGTAATAGGTATTTAGACCAGAAATTGCAGCGGTTTCTGCTTTTTCCAAATCTATGTAGCCCAATGGAGAAATATATTCGTCAGGAACAAATATGTGTTCTATTTCACCTATCATTAAACTCGTATTATTTAAAGGGATAGGTATTTCTTCTCGAAAACGAAGCCCAATTTTTATCACAGATTCTTTAACAAAAGGAGCATCAAAACCATCAATATATTCGGCGGTGAAATTACACCTTTCAAATTCAGATATATTTTCGTCAAACTTAGCAGAAGTGTAATGAGCATTTTTAATCAAGCTCTGAGGAACGTGATTGATGGTGTACACTTGGTTGTGCATTATATTATCATGGGTATTGCGAGGAACTTCACCCTTTGGACGTAAAATAAACCCTATCAGAGCAGGACTGCTACCCAAATGTATCACAGAACTAAATATTGCAAGATTATCCTTCCTTTTGTCAGATACAGTACCAATCAAGTTTGCTGGTTTTATACCTGTAATACTATTAATGATATTCAGTTTTAACCGTCTTTCTGCCGTTTCAATATCTTTCTTATTCCAATACATAATTTTACTTTTTATAATAAGCCTATTTATTACCTATTTGTTCATGCATAGGGTATTTTTTATATAAAATATGTTTCATAAACTGCTTTTGTATTTAGTAGATATATGAATTTATGCGTAATAAGACCTATCATAATAATTCTATAATTATGATAACTTTAGTGTTTTTTAAGTTGATGAAGATTTCACTGCTGAAAATCATAGAAAAATACGGTGTTTTTCTACTACTTATTGAAGTAATAACAGTAAATTGATAAAGTAGATTTCTATTTTTGATGAAAACCATTACATTTGCAAAAAAATAAAAATATGGGAATGAATAATGTTATGGCCATTGGAGGTCTTCCTGGTTTATATTCAATGGTTGCTAATCGTTCTAATGGTTTAATCGTTGAACAATTAGAAACTAAGAAAAGGTTTTTTGCCTCAATTCGTAAATATCAATTTACGCCTTTAGAGTCAGTTGCTATTTATGTAACAGATGTTGATTCATTAGAATTGAAAGAAGTTTTCAGAAGGATGGACGAAGCATATGAAGCTACACCTCCCGTATCTGTTAAAAGTAGTAAAGCTGAATTGCAAGAATACTTCGGAACAGTACTGCCTACTTACGATGAAGATAGGGTGTACCCTAACGACATTAAAAAAGTTATTAAATGGTTTAGTTTTTTGAAGAAAAATGATCTAATAGAGGAATTATTAAAAGAGGAAGTTAAAGAGGAAGAGTAATTTAATTAATTTTTTTATTAAGAAAAACAGGAGCAAAGAATATTCTTTGCTCCTGTTTTTTGTTATGCATATAATTGTTTATTATTTCTTTATATATATAAATATTGTATATTTGTATTGTGATTTTAAGATGTTTTATGTATTGCTTAATTAGGCTTAGTGGAGACCATAAGTAGGAATTATTTTTTATATTAGGTTTACTTTTTTAATTTTGGCTTTTCAGATACTACACATCGCACAACTAGTTAAAATAAATCCCTTACTTATGTCATTTGACAAAGCATTGCTTTTATTGAATTCTAGTACTTTAATTAAATTTCCAAAACAATTCAATACAGCAGGTAGATGAGTAGAAAAGCAATTATAATAGAAGACGAAATAAATAGCCAAAAACTATTAGGGTCGATAGTTGAAAATTTTATCCCCGACTTAGAGGTTGTTGGAGTATTTAAGTCTAATGTTGAAGCTTCTGCTTTTTTCGATAAGCCTCATTCTCCTATAGATATAGCCTTTTTGGACATCAATTTATTAGACGGGGCTATTTTTTCGACTTTAGATCAACTAGAAGATATAGCTTTTAATATAATATTTGTAACCGCTTATGAAGAGTATGCAGTCAAGGCATTTGATTATTCTGCTATCGGTTATGTGTTAAAACCCATTGATCCACAAGCAATTATTGATGCCGTAAAAAGAGTGCCTGCTATACCGCAAAAAATGAACGAACGGGTAGAAATGTTGAAAAGTTACTACCAAAATCCTAATACATTTTCAAAAATAACGATTAGTGCATTAGATGGAATTTATTTTTTAGAGATGAGTGAAATCATTAGAATGGAAGCGGAAGACAATTATACTCATATTTTTACGACCAAAGATTCTAAAATTACGGTATCCAAAACAATAAAAGTGTATGAAGATTTGTTAACAAATTTTAATTTTTACCGTATTCATAAGAGCCATATCGTTAATATGAACTTCATTAAAAAGTTTAATCGTAATGAAAGACAGATAATAATGGTAGATGGTTCAAAGCTAGAAGTAGCAAGGAGACGGATAGCTGGGTTTTTGGAACGGTTAGAAAACTTACAGGGACGGTATTAAATATGACAAAAAATCATTCTTTATTTTACAATACATAAAGAATAGTTTATATTTGTTATACAAATTTTCAACTATGGAAGGAAATAACAACAGTGTTAAGTCATTGGAAGAACTCAGAAAAGAATTTGAGTTATTAAATGACGAACAAAAAAAGAACGCTGTAGGAGGGAACAAAGGGAACTCCTCTAGCAACCTTATTGGTGGATTCAGTGGAAACATGCCACAATAAGGAGAATCATTTTCAGGATGATTCAAACATTCGGGTCATAAACTTTTAGTTTATGACCCGTTTTTTTGTACCCTATTTTCTTTATATAAAGATTAATTTAATACGATTAGGCTAAAAACAAATAATGAACTATCTTCAATATTATAAATATTGAAAAACATGCGTCAATTATTACAACAGCTAGAAGTAAGCGAAACAAAAGAAGATAAAGTGAGAACATTAGATATGCTCATTGATTTGAATTTGTTCCGAAAACCAGAAATTGCTTATAGATATGTTGAGGAGATAGAATCTATGATTGATATTGATGTCGATGCCGAGATTTTTCACCGTTGTCAATATCGGAAAGCTGTTATTCTTAATATGGACTCTCAGTTTGAAAAGGCGGATATTTCATTCGAAACCTTGTTTCAGATTTATAGTCAGCAGGAGCCATGTTTATTTTTAGGGCATATTTTATTAGATAGGTCTGCTTGTTTATTGAATCGTAAAAAGATTACGGTAGCCGAACAAACCTTATTTTTAGCAGAAAATATTGTCTCGGGGCTGAGCGATTCCTTTCTGAATGCTAAACTCTATGTTAGAAAAGCACTTTGGAAAACACTCGTGAAAGATTCTCAAAGCGCGATTCTTTTTTACCTAAAAGCATCCAAAGAACTTTCAACTATCATTGAACGTACCATAGAGATCCAATTTTTACAATTTCAAATTGAAGTCGGTTTGGGAACGGTTTACGAATCTATTGCTTCTACTGATGACGCACTTTCTTCGTATTTGAATGCACTCGATTTGGCAGATAGAATGAGTTTTCAATTTAGAAAAGCGTGGGTTTATTTCAAGGTTGGTAATACTTATATCAATTTAGGAAAGGAGACAGAAGCAAAAATATATTTAGAGAAAGTTATTCAAATGGATGAAAAGTATAGAGATATTGTTCCCTATGCGAGTTCATTTGCTAACCTTGGACAACTGGCTTTTAAGTCGAAAGAATATGAGCAGGCAGAGAATTTTTATCAACAAGCCGAAAAAATATATTCGTCAAGCGATGCTATTTTAATTTCGATAGATCAATATTTGATGTTGGAAAGATGGATAGGAGAGTTGTATTTGGCTCAGGGCAAGGCAGAGTTGGCATTAAAACATCTAACCAAAGCAATACAAGTAGCCACAAGGGAGGGAGAGTTTCGACTACGCTCTTTGTTGACCAAAGATATGGCTGAATACTATAATTCGGTAGGGAATTATCAGCAAGCTTACGTTTACCTTAAATTATATACCGAAGCATTTGAACAGTATCAGCGTAGGTTGAAGATGGTTCATGAAAATGAACAAAGAGAAAGGTATGAAGCTGAAAATAGGCAGAAACAGCTAGAAATTATGAAGCTGGAGGCGAATAAATTGCAGTTAAAGGCTTTGCGGTCTCAAATGAACCCTCATTTCATATACAATACTTTAAATGCGATTCAGCTATTTATTTTAAAAGGAAAAAATAGAGAAGCTGCTACTCATATGTCTAAATTTGCTACCATGATTAGACAGAGTTTGGAGTATTCCGATAAGGACTTTATTCCTTTGGATAAAGAATTATCTTTTTTACATGGCTATTTAGAATTGAATAAAGCATTGAGATTTGAAAACAAATTTGAGTATGAAATAACACTTAATGATGATATAGAACCCGATATGATTAAGGTTCCTAGTATGATTTTACAGCCCTATATTGAAAATGCTTTAGAGCATGGGGTTAAGCAATTAGAATCTGATGGTAAAATTAGAATCCACTTTTCGGAACTCTCTGCTTCTGTTATTTTATGTACGATTACGGACAATGGACCGGGGATAAATGCTACACAAAAAGCTTATATAGAAGAAGGTCGTCATCATAAACATCGTTCATTGGGAACTTCAATTACTGAAAAAAGATTAGAATTATTAAGCCGAACTTTCTCTATTGATTGTAGAATTGATATAAAAGATTTGGAGATTGTTGGCAGGGTAGGAACACAAGTGGAGGTCAAACTACCGTGTAAATTTGATTGATTTTACTATTGCAATGCATTTTTTTTCATTTTATTAGCCTTTTCCAAACCCAAGTATTTATCGAGTACAGCGTGTGTGAGGTAAATAAAAGGGGTGAGTAAAAATGCTAAAATTACTTTGTAGAAATATCCAATTAAACCTACTGCTATAAACAAAGAAAATGGCCAAGGTTCTCCAAACCCTGTTATGGCAGGTCCTCCTACGAATGCAATATATAAAACGACAAAGCTATCAAAAAACTGAGAAATAACAGTGGAACCTGTCGCCCTCAACCAAACTTTCTTTTCGCCTGTATATTTCTTTATTTTCTGAAAAATTAAAACATCTAAAACCTGTCCAACCAAGAATGCAAACATAGAACCTACTATTATTAGCAACCCTTGCCCAAATACAGCATTAAAGGCATGGTCTAAGTTAGGAACACCACTATTGGCCTTGGAGGTAATCCAAAAGTCAGCAGGGGATAAGCCCATAGCTGCGTATAACATTATAAAACTATAACCAATCAATATAATAGTAAGATAGGATAAAAACCTAACGCCTTTGTGTCCATAATATTCATTAATAACGTCGGTCATCAAAAATACTACAGGCCAAAGTAAAGTACCTGCTGTAAATTGGAGCGTACCCGAATTTCCAAGTAAAGACCATGTTACAGGAGCGATGTTTAGGGTGTCTTCTAAAGAAAAAATCTTACCACCGATTAGTTCAGCAATGAGAGCATTGGTAATAAAAATACCCGCTAAAACTATAAATAATATCGATTCTTTTTTTTGAAAAATAGACTGCATACTTTTGTTACTTGAAATAGAGTAAGGGGTTTACATAAAAAGCCTATCAGAAGGTTTTCCAATAGGCTTTTGTGTTATTATTAGTAGAATAGTTTTAAGCGTTAGCTACTATCTCTGCTATTTTAGTTTTATATTTTTTCAATTCATCCTTAACAACAGGCAATAAGAAATAAAGCCCAACTAAGTTAGGAATTGCCATGGCAAAAATCATAGCATCTGAAAATGCAAACACCGCTTTTAAGCTAGAACTTGCTCCTATCACGATAAAAATACAGAAAATGATTTTATATGAAAAGTCAGCCACTTTGCTCTTACCAAATAAGTACATCCAAGACTGTAACCCGTAGTAAGACCAAGAAAGCATAGTAGAAATCGCAAATAAGACTACTGCTAAGGTTAATACATAAGGAAACCAAGGAATAACAGAAGCAAAAGCTCTAGATGTTGCCTCAACACCTTCTGCATTTTCTACGCCATAGGTCATCATACTACCATCGATATTGGTAATAATAATAACTAAAGCAGTCATGGTACAAATAACTACGGTATCAATAAATGGTTCTAATAAAGCAACAACACCTTCACTCGCAGGATAATTTGTTTTTACGGCCGAATGGGCAATAGCCGCAGAACCTACACCCGCTTCATTGGAAAAAGCAGCTCTTCTCATACCTAATATTAATACTCCAATAAATCCACCTGTAATACCTTCGGGTGAAAATGCTCCGCTAATAATTTGACCAAAAGCAGTGGGAACAACGGATAAGTTTGAGAAAATAACGATTAAAGCTCCTAAAATATAAATTCCACACATAAAAGGAACAACTTTTTCCGTAACAGAACCAATTCTTTTAATCCCTCCAATAATAACTAAAGCAACTAAACCTGCTACAATAAGACCGAAAATATATCCTTTTCCAGAAAGAGGAGAGTGTTTAGCACTGTTAATTACGGTTTCTTTAGAAAATGTTTTTTCATCACCGGATTTTAGGTTAGTAGCAACTACATCATTACCAATAGATTTTACTACATATACTCCTTTTGCATTTTGACTATTATCGTTAATGAAAATCTGTTCATTGATTAGAGATTGATCAATAGCCATTACTTTAGACCTCGCCATCGATTCTAGCTGAGAAAATGCTTGGTTTGATTGAGCCATGTTTCCACCCCCAAAAGAACCTCCAATACAACAAATTGCGAAAAATACAGCGAGCACCTTACCTAATCCAGCCATATTTTTTAAGCCCAAACCTTTAGATAAATAATACATAGGACCTCCATAAACGGTTCCGTCTGGACCTACTTCTCTATATTTTACACCCAAAGTACATTCTGTGAACTTAGATGCCATACCTAATAAACCCGCAATAATCATCCAAAATGTGGCTCCAGGTCCCCCTACCGAAATGGCAATAGCAACCCCCGCAATATTTCCTAAGCCTACAGTACCTGACACAGCAGCAGTTAACGCTTGGAAGTGAGAAACTTCACCTTCCATACTTTCGTCTTTTATAGTATCTACAATATCGCCATCTACGCTATGAACATTTTCAGTATTGTTTGATTTGTCCGCAGGTTCTTCGTCGTATTTTCCCCTAACAGTATCAATGGCTAATTTAAAGCCTGTGAAGTTGATAAAGCCAAAATATACAGTAAAAAAAGTAGCTGAAGCTAAAAGCAATACGATAACCAAAGGCAAGTCTACTCCAGATATGGAGATAGAATAGAATACAGCCCCTGCAATTGCATCAGAAATAGGGCCAAACTTTTTATTAATAATTTCATCAACACTTTGAGCACTGACAAAGGAAGGTACAAAAAACAACACGGATAACAACCAACCTAATCTCTTCATTTTCTTATTTATTCGTTATAATAATTGGTTATAATTCTCTTTTATGAATGTTAAATCATTTTTTAAAGTACTAAATAACCTTTTCTTTGAAGCCTAAAACTAATATCTATATATGGCTTTACAAAATTATTGTTTGTTTTTGTTGGTAATACGAAAGCATATTTCAAAAAAAATGAGTTTTCTCGATAGAAAAAACTCATTTTTAAAATAAAGCAAAGATTATTTTGCTATAAAGCTAATATCTCAGCCATATTAATTAAATCCTGACTTGCACTTTTTTGTTTTTCAATAGCATCAATGAAAGGGGTGAAACATACTTTATTGTTAATGACACCTACCATAACATCACGCTTGCCATCAATTAAGGCTTCTACCGCAGAATGTCCTAGGCGAGAAGCCAATACTCTGTCTGCACAAGTAGGAGAACCTCCTCTTTGAAGGTGCCCAATAACGGTTACTTTCACTTCGTAAGCACTATTTTCTTCGGAGAATTTTTTGGCAACCTCCATTGCTCCACCATATTTGTTTCCTTCAGCGACAACAATAACACCAAATAGTTTTTTCCTTTTCAGACCCTTTTTTAGGGTATCTTTTAGGTTATTGATGTCTTTGTCAGCTTCTGGTATAAGAATACTTGATGCACCACTTCCTATTCCTGTATGCAAGGCAATAAAACCAGAATGTCTACCCATTACCTCTACGAAGAAAATACGATTATGAGAATCGGCGGTATCTCTAACCTTGTCTATAGCTTCAATAGCCGTATTCAAAGCCGTATCAAACCCGATAGTATGGTCAGAACCATATAAATCGTTATCAATTGTACCCGGTAGCCCAATAATAGGAATATTAAATTCTTCTGAAAACTTCATAGCACCAGTCAAAGTACCATTTCCACCAATAGCTACTAAACCATCAATATCATAAGCTTTTAGTTGTTCGTAGGCTTGTTTTCTACCTTCTTCTGTCATAAACCCCATACTCCTAGCCGTTTTCAAAACGGTACCTCCTCTGTGAATGATGTTTCCCACTTCGGAAGTTTCAAGTCTAGAAATTTGACCGTTAATCATTCCATCATAACCTCTTTTTATTCCATATATATGTAGGTCATGATAGGTTGCTGTTCTTACAACTGCTCTGATAGCTGCGTTCATACCAGGTGCATCACCTCCAGAGGTGAAAACTGCGATTCTTTTTATTTTACTCATATTTCAATACCATTAAAATTAATTCACCATGCTTTGTGTATGGTAATTTACAAGGTTATCAATTGGTTTTTTGATAATTCTACCAAGGGTCATTCCTTTTTCATTGAGTGCAACACTCAATATGTCTGAAAAATAATAGGCTATTGAGCCAACAAAATGCACCTTATAGTTCTTGTAATTTTCATATTTTGTTAGATGCCGCTCAATAAACAATTTAAAACAATCATATACTAATTTTTTAATAAAAAATTGATCTTTACTCGTTGAACAAAAATGTGTTAACGAAGCCAAAAATGCGTTGGGTGTTTCTTCTTCATATATTTTTTTCATAAACCACCCCTTATCATGAGGGTACATTTGTTTGAAATTTTCAGCTAAATCTGCGGGCATTTCTTTATAAAAATAAGCCTGTAAAATAGCTTTACCTATATGAGATCCACTTCCTTCGTCTCCAACGATATAAGCCAAATTAGCTACGTTATCTAAAATAGTATTGCCATCGAATAAGCAAGAGTTAGAACCCGTCCCCAAAATACAAGAAATTCCTGGTTCGTCATAACAAGTAGCTCTTGCCGCCGCTAATAAATCATGTTTCACAAAGATTTTTGCATTCGGAAAAATAGGTTGTAGCCCATCTTCGATTATTTTATTGTAGCTATCGGCACTACATCCTGCACCATAGTAATAGACTTCTTGTATTGTATTGGTGTCTAAATCTCTATGGAAAATAGGTTGTAGCTCTTGTGTTATTTCTTGAGCTGTCCAATAATAAGGGTTATATCCTTTGGTATGAATATCTTTAATTACTTCATTGTTTTGAACTAACTTCCAATCTGCCTTTGTTGAACCACTATCTGCTATTAACTTCATATTAAATGTTTTTAGATACAACAAGAATCATCATGCTGTAAATATCAAAATTAGTCTTATTTAGATACTATTACGAAGAATTCATAGGGATTCAAATTCACTCTTCGTCAAGTACTCATTTTAACACCTCAGGGTATGAAATTAAAACTCTTGTTTTTTCTCTCATACAATTCAATTCGTAATAATGTCTATTTGTTTTCTGCTAAGTAAATTCATTTTTTTGCTTTTTCCAAATGAAAGTGTATAAAATACAATAAATCCTTTTGCTTTCTTACTTTCATTATTAAATTTAATCTTTATTACATCATTTTTTAACTTAATTGAAATTAATATCTAAAAATATTCTGATTTTTAAAGAGATTGCTCGTTTTTTTGATTTTAAGATAATTTAAAAGTTGTAGTTTTGTAGTATTCTTAAAATAAGATTAATTTTTTATTAGAAAATTAGATATGGCGGGTAATATTTTTGGAAATGTATTTAGAATAACAACTTTTGGAGAATCTCATGGTAAAGCAGTTGGGGTTACTATCGATGGATGTCCCAGCGGAGTTGTAATTGATGAAGGTTTTATTAATGAAGAATTAGCGAAAAGAAGACCAGGACAATCTGCTATTGTTACACAACGTAAAGAAGCAGATAAAGCCGAAATACTTTCAGGTGTTTTTGAAGGTAAATCTACGGGGACTCCGATTATGTTGGTGATATTTAATCAAGATGCTCGATCTAAGGATTATTCGCATATTGCTGAGAAATTTAGACCTTCTCATGCTGATATGACCTACCATTATAAATACGGAAATCGTGATTATAGAGGAGGTGGACGTTCGTCGGCAAGAGAAACTGCTGCACGAGTAGCTGCGGGGGCAGTAGCTAAGTTGGTTTTGAGGCATTTTAATGTTGATATTACTGCCTATGTTAGCCAAACAGGACATATTAAATCAGAAAAACCATATCAAGATTTGAATTTTGATAATATAGAATCAACGCCTGTTCGTTGTCCTGATTTGGATAAAGCTGAGGAGATGATTCAACTTATAAAAACAATTAAAAAACAAGGAGATACTATCGGTGGGGTAGTGAGTGCTGTAGTCAAGGGCTGTCCTGTCGGCTTAGGGGAACCTGCTTTTGATAAGTTGCATGCAGATTTAGGGAAAGCGATGTTGAGTATTAATGCAGCTAAAGGGTTTGAATATGGTTCGGGTTTTGATGGTGTTACGATGAAAGGTTCTGAACATAATGATTTGTTCGACCAAGATGGAGATAGGACGATTACTAAAACTAACTATTCGGGAGGAATACAAGGTGGTATTTCGAATGGTATGGATATTTATTTTCGTGTTGCTTTTAAACCTGTGGCTACTATAATACCTGCACAACAAAGTGTTGATATTCATGGACAACCATCAGAGGTAGTAGGAAAGGGAAGACATGACCCTTGTGTAGTTCCACGAGCAGTTCCTATTGTTGAAGCAATGACCGCTTTAGTAATTCTTGACGCATTGCTAATGAATACATCTACAAGAATTGACAAAATAAATATATAAATATGGCTTCAAAAATACTTTTGTCAAAAAAGAGGTTTACGTTAACTATCGAACGATTGGCGTATCAAATTATCGAGGATCAAAAGTCGGACGAACCTTTTTGTATAATTGCCATTCAGCCAAGAGGTGTTTTGTTAGCTAATCGTATTGCCGAATTTATTCGAGAAGAAGAACCTTCTATCTATTTTGACTTCGGTATTATTGACCCTACATTTTATAGAGACGATTTTAGGAGAGGAGAGGAAACTTTGAAAGCATATAAAACGGATATGCCTTTTTTGATTGAAGGGAAACAAGTCTTTTTGGTTGATGATGTTTTATTTACGGGTAGAACGATTCAGGCGGCGATGTCTGCACTGCTTCATTATGGACGACCAGAGCGAGTGTCTTTAGTCACTTTGATTGATAGAAAATTCAAACGCCATTTACCTATTCAAAGCAATTATTCAGGCTTGGTTGTTGACACAATGGACGAAAGTTATGTACAAGTATTTTGGGAAGAAGGAAATGAAAAAGAAGTAGTTTTGAAAACAAAATAAGAGTACTTTTTTATATAAAATAAAGACCGCAACACTTACATCAAAGTATTGCGGTCTTTTTGTGTTAGAATTTATAAAACATTAAAATCTAACATTAGCACTTAGAGTCATCATCGTACCGAATTGACTAAAGTGTGAACCATCATAAGTCATTTGACTATATCGTTGGTTAAAAGTAATTAAATTACTTTGGTTTTTAATTTCAGCTTCGTTGTTTAATAGTGTTGTACCTGCAGCGTTCTCTGCTACAAATTTCCATTCAGGAAGAACATTAAGTATGTTATTTATATTTAATGCAAAAGTTAACTTATCCGTAGGGTTCCAAGAAATCGCTAAATCAGTAACAATTTTAGGTATAAATTCAGTTCTTAAATTATCATCTAAACCTTGTTGTTTGAAAATTGTTTTCCCGAAATAAGTATTGTTTACAGAGAAAGCCCATTTGTCTAATTCGTAACTAACCCCTAAAATCCATTTAGTAACAGGACGAGAAGTAAAGAATAATGCTTCTTGAGTTCTATTAACAACAGATTGACCTGCTGCTGCTACAATATCTGGATTTTTTACAGCACCGTCTCTTTCATTTTGGATTGTATAATTTCCAGATAAATTAAGACTGACTTTACCCGTAGTTAATGTTTTTCTGTAGTTTGCTACAAAATCAATTCCTGATGTTCTGGTGTCAATAGCATTTACAAAGAAACTCAAATCACTTAGATTGTTTGACGTTAGAATGTTGTCAAGTTCTGTTCCTCCAGCATCTGTTGCTCCAATTTCTGTACTCAATAGGATTCTGTCTTTTACTGAGATGTTGTAATAATCCAACGTGAAATTAAATCCTAAAAATGGTTTTGCTCCAATACCTAAAGTGATGTTAGTAGATTTCTCAGCAGTCAATTCAGGAATGTTTAATAAGTTTGCTTGAGGAGAAATATTACTAACCAACCCACCCACTTGGATACCTTGACCTGGTACAAAAGAGAATTGAGCCTTTTGAGTATAAATCTGGTGTAATGTTGGTGCTCTGAAACCTGTAGAAGCAGAACCTCTTAACGTCAATTTATCATCAGCAAATTTATATCTAGAACTTAATTTCCAAACGAAAGCATTTCCGAAATCAGAATAGTTTTCTACACGACCTGTTACATTTACTAAAAAATCATCCGTAAAATCGAATGCAAAATCAGCATAAGCTCCTACATTATAACGATTGAATTTTCCTGAATTTTCAGGTGTGTTACCTGCAAATGAATCTGCTCCACCACCTTCATAAGAAGCTTCTTGACCTTCAATAACGGTAAATGATTCTGTTCTAAACTCAGATCCAAATGCAAATGCAAATTTATCACTTATTCTTTTCGTAATATCAATATTACCTACAACATGACTAAATGCAGTACCTCCTGGGTCAAATGAAATAGGAGAGTTTTCTCTGTATTTTTGATCTAATGAAATTTCACCTTCGTCAATAGAACCATTACCATTAGCATCAGTTATGTTTGTTACAAAAACTTCATTTCTATTGTGAGAATTTGATACTGTATATGTTTGTTTATTACCACCAAAAGTAATACTTCCGTCTGTAATCCAACCATTTCTTTCGTTTCTGAAACCTAATGTTCCATTATAATCATTCAATAAACCATCAAACGTAGGTACATATCCAATGTAAGTTCCTCCAGGTCCATTAGGGAAAAAATCAGCTAAATATGGAAAAGCAGCCTCTGTTCTCCAGTATGGAGTTCTATAATTGGCGAAAGAGTTTACGTTTTTATAAACATAAGCAGCGTTAAAATAAACTTCAGTATTTTCTGTAATGTCTAATCCTCCATTAACTGCAAATTTTGCTGCAGTTGTTTCAGGTGAACCGTTAATGTTTCCAGCATCTGGATATTGATTTAAAAACGATTGTACATCTGCAATATCAGCCTCGAAATCTATGGCTTCTCCAGCTGCATCAACAGTACCAGGTCTGTTCATTAGGTAAGATTTAGAGAAATCGACGGTGTAGTTGATAAAACCTTTATCTCCAATTTTATTTCCGTTATTAAAGCTCAAGCCAATGTTTTCGCCATCACCTTTGCTTGTCATTCCTGCTCGCAATGTAACAGAAGCTTGATCAACTCTATCTTTTAATATGATATTCATAACCCCTGCAATAGCATCAGAACCATATTGTGCCGAAGCACCATCTCTCAATATTTCAACTCTTTTGATAGCATCTTGTGGTATTGCAGAGATATCAGCACCTGTTTCTCCACGACCTGGCGAAGTTTGAGTATATAATAATGCTGACATGTTCTTTCTCTTTCCATTAATAAGAATCAATGTTCTTGAAGGTCCCATGTTTCGTATTTCATAAGGATCCAATAATGAAGTTGCATCATTAACAGGAGTCTGAACGGTATTGAAAGAAGGTATTCTATACTGTAAAGCTTTGTCGAAAGAAGCTTGACCGGTTGATGCCAAATCTTTTGTGGAAATCATATCTACAGGTAAAGGAGTACTGGTAGAAGATCTTGGAGCGGTACGAGTACCTACTACTACAACATCTTCTAGTTGTTGTGCATCAGATTCCATAAAGACATCTAATTTTTTGTCTTCGCCATCAGCTATAATAACGTCTAACGTTTGCGATACATAGCCGAGGTATGAAAACGTAATCTGGTATGTACCAGCATCCATTTCTAATCTGTAAGAGCCATCAAAATCTGAAGTAGTTCCGCTTGTTGTTCCTTCGATAAGAACATTAGCCCCAATGACTTCACCTTCGTCACTAGTGACAATACCGGATAAGGATTGAGCATTGACTGTTAATCCAAACAAACCAATACACATCACTAATAGTGATGATTTAGTAAAAAGTTTCATACAAAAATGTTTTGTTAAAAAATAATTCAAAATATATTTAAAGTTTGAATTTACAGATTGGTGACTAACCCCTCATATGAGATATTAGGAATAATGTAATTTAAGAAGCTATTTGTTTGGAATGATTTAGTTGTTTTATGCAACTAAACGACAAATATAGAATATTGTATTGGGTTTTTGCCTGAAATCCAATTTTTATTTTAATAAAAAAACCTTAATTAGTCGTATATTTTCTAATTAAGGTTTTTTATAGTGCATATTTTATAATACACGGGTTTTTATTTGTATTACCAAATTTTCACCCTTTCTTCTGGAGCTAAGTACATTTTATCTCCTTCTTTGATGTTAAATGCTTTGTAAAACTCATCAATGTTTTTTAAAGGTTCTGTTGCTCTGTACATACCTGGAGAATGTGGATCCGTTTTTAATTTAGTACGAATATATTCTTCTCTAGATTTGGTTCTCCAAACAGTAGCCCAAGACATGAAAAATCGTTGTTCGGGTGTAAATCCTTCAATTTCTCCAGGCTTAGTTTTATTCTTGAAATTGATTTGCAAACCATCAAAAGCCGCCAAAATACCACCAAGGTCACCTATATTTTCACCTAACGTTAGTGCACCATTAACATAAGTATTTTCAAAAACTTCAATACTATCAAACTGTGTTTTCAGTTTCAAACCTCTTTCTCTGAATTGTTCTAAATCAGTATCAGTCCACCAGTTTCTTAAATTGCCATCAGAATCGAACCTTGAACCTGAATCATCAAATCCATGAGAAATTTCATGACCAATTACCGCTCCGATACCACCATAGTTTACCGCATCATCTGCTTTATAATCAAAGAAAGGAGGTTGAAGAATTGCTGCAGGGAATACAATTTCATTAAACAGTGGATTGAAGTATGCGTTTACCGTTTGAGGAGGCATAGACCATTTCGTTTTATCAACTGGCTTTTTATACTTAGATAAATTATCATCATTAGACCACTTAATATAAGCTATGTGTTGATCTAGTAAGCTCATGTCTGGTTCAATAGCCAATTTAGAATAATCTTTCCACTTGTCAGGGTATCCGATTTTTACGGTTAGTCCATGTAGTTTTTTTAATGCTTCTTCCTTACTTTCGTCAGACATCCAAGAAAGGTTTTTGATACGACCATCATAAGCCTTAATTAGATTGGCAACCATTTCTTCAGCCGATTTTTTAGCTTCAACAGGGAATTTTTCGTCAACATATAGTTTGCCTAATGCCTCTCCAATTCTACTATTTACAACTCTCAAAGCTCTAATGTCAGCAGGTTTTTGTTTTTCAGCACCATTCAAAGTTTTTGAATAAAAATCCCAATTATAATCATATAATTGTTGATTAGCAACACTTGCTAAATTGTTAATTGTTGACCATTTAGTCATTAATTTAATATCTTCAATATTGCCATCTACTAAAATATCCGCAAGTTTTTTAGAATACTTTAATTGCATTACATAAGTAGTGTCTAATTTACTTGGTAATTTTAAGTCCTCAAAAAACATGTTCCAATCTATAGTAGGTATCATTTTGTTGATATCTGCAACTGACCTTGGGTTGTCATAGTTTCTGATATCTCTTCTTTCTACTCTGGATAGTCTTGGTTCTGCAAGAACAGTCTCTAGTCGTAAAATGTGCTGAGCAGATGCTAATGCTTCTTCTTCGGATTGTCCAAATAGTACAAAAACACGTTGGATATGTTCAACATATTTTTTTCTGATTTCAAT
>CALAJP010000116.1 GCA_937922815.1 uncultured Saprospiraceae bacterium | reverse complement strand
GAGTAGGTCGCTGCCAACTTTTTTAATGCCTTATCAGGATCTTGTGTCTTGATAAGGCATTATTCATTTTATAACTTATCTAGCTTTTGTATCGTGAAAACTAACATTCTTTTCCTTGAATTTATTAGCATTCTTTTTACTCGTCTATTATTATCGATATCTACAGTGAGAGTATAATATTTAATCCTTAAGTATTTTCTGCTGAAAAAATTCATTTATCAATGTACATTTGTGTTCTGAAATTTAATTAAAGAATAACAATTTTATGAATGATAACTTTTTGAAATTTTTGGAAAAATTTCCAGTCATTACTCCTCCAATGATTATTAGTGAGGAAGCACACCTATCTTTTAGCCAAGAAAATAAGCCTTTTTCACAAGATGAAATAAAAAGCTTTATAGCACCTTATGAAGAAGATATTGATGAATTTACGGAGTTTATACCTGGTTTTAGGTTTGAATTTGAGAATACCTTTCAGGTTACATTATACTGGAAAGCGGCATTAATGCATTATCAATATGTATTAATGGTATGGAATAAAGATAATTTAATAGATAGGTCTGTAGTTGCGGGGACTATAGTAGATCAAGATACGGTAATGAGATCCGTTGCTTCGATAGACGAAGATTATATCATTCATATTGTCTCTAGTCATTCTCAAGAAGAAAGTGCTGATGTAAAAACAGAAAGGCATTTTACCATGGAAATTATGGCGAACGGCTCAATAATAAGCGTTGATCCAGTTTAATTTATAGCTTGGGGAACTTTTTTTAAAACAGTTTTGTTTTACTAATATAAAAGCGATAATAAAAAAATAGGGTTTGCTTTTAAAACATTTTCTTGCTTTCATTGAACAACAAATTCCGCAAACCCTGATTTTTTCAAAAATACTTATTTGGTTTCTATATTGGTTTTTATAAAGCATATCATTTCAAATGATATGCTTTTTTTATGAGGTTTTTTTATTCCATATATTGAATAACAGGGCCTCCATTATCCATAATGGATTTAGCAATAGAAACGCTTTCTTGTTTTATAACTTTAGCTTCTTTTTCTATTGTAGCAATATCATTTTTAATAATTTCCAATTGCTTTTTAGCACTTGGTGTTGGGCCATAAGTACTGTGAGAAAGGGTTCTGAAAACAGCAAAAATTCTTCCTTGTATCGTTGGTTGTGTTTTTTCACCTACTTGTATTTTCGTACTATTTCCGTAAGCTTTTTCACTCAATAAAGTATAATTTTTAATTAATGATTGAATTCTAGTTTGAATGCCACTGATATCAGCACGAGAATGATGAACAGCTGCTTTTATTTTTTCAAGATTTTTATTAATGCTTGAAATGTCATTACCTAGTTTTATACTTTGTTTAAATGTATTTTCATAATCAGTCCAAAACGATTTGGTCTCACTAGCCAATGGATTCTCAATGGCTCCTTTTTGTAATGGTGTTAAATCAAAATTAACCTTTTCTGAATATGCAGTCGTTGTACCATTTTCTAATTTAAAAATTTGTGCTGAATATGTTCCAGGCAGTGCCATCATCCCTAGACCCATATAAGAATTTTTTGGCATCATAGAACTATATCTTAAATCCCAAGTTATCTTTTGGAAACCTTTTTTAGGTTCAAAATCAACATTTCTAACCACCATACCTTTATCATCTGAAATAGCTAACCAAAATTTAGTTTTTGGTGTATAATTTTCTTTGGTGTAAGTCTCCCAACCGGGAAAAGGAATATTTTGATTATTTTTATTTAATTCTTTTTCTTTCTCTTGTCGAAGTTCTTTCAGTGACTTTGATATTTCATCAAAATAACAAGTAAATCTAGCTCCAAAATCGGGATTAGGAGAGGTGAAATGGGCTGCTCCTTGAGAACCTTTTTCATCTCCAAAAGAAAGGCGTGAACGTTGGGTGTACCACCAAGTTTTGTTTGGGGCAATTAGTTTTGCTTTATCAGAAACAACTTTTCCATCCCATTCTCTAAACGCAGAAATATCATCTAAAATAAAGAATCCTCGACCAAAAGAAGCGGCAATCAAATCATTATCTCTTCTATGAATCGTTAGATCTCTAAATGAAATAGTTGGAATATTTCCGTTTAATTCTACCCAATTTGTGCCACCGTTTCCAGAAGCAAAAATACCAAACTCTGTTCCTATAAATAGTAAGTCTTCTTTTTTATGATCTTGCACAATCCTCCAAACCAAATGTCTGTCTGGTAAATCTGTTGCTATATTATTCCAAGATTTTCCTTTATTCGTACTTTTTAATAAATAAGGTTTAAAATCGCCTTCTTTATGATTATCCAACGCAATATAAACGGTGTTTTCATCAAATAAATCTGCTTTAATATCATTGATATAAGCATTTGAAGGAACATTCGGTAAAGAACTCACCATTATTTTAGTCCAATTTCGACCACCATCTTCAGTTACTTGAATAATTCCATCATCAGTTCCAATATAAATTAAATCTTCATTTTGGGGCGATTCTGCAATTGACGTGATGGTATTGAAATTCGACATCGCATAAACATCCCAAGCATTATCCAAACTTTGTTTCTTTCCCATAATCGGCAATTCAACCCTGTTCTGATTCTTTGTTAAATCTCCAGAAAGTGCTTTCCATGAATCTCCTCTATCATCAGACCGCCATAGACGATAAGATGCAAAATAAAGCCGTTTTGGATCATGTTGACTTACCAAAATAGGAGCATCCCAATTATATCTTTCATGTGGCTCTCCTGCTCCTGCTTGTGGCTGAATATCAATTACTTCACCCGTTAGCATATCTATTCTTGAGAGTGTTCCTTGTTGACGCTGACCATACATAATATTGGGGTTTCCTGGCTCGGTAGCGGGTTGATGACCGTCCCAATTCAGTACCACAGACCAATGTGCATTTTCTATCCCATGGTAAGTATTTGTTCTTGAAGGGCCTCCTTCTGTGCTATTATCTTGTGTTCCTCCAAAAACATTATAAAATGGTTCTGCATCATCCACCGCCAATTTATAAAACTGAGTAATCGGTAAATTCTTTATAAACCTCCAATTCTTACCTCTATCAAAAGATTCATAAATACCTCCATCTGTACCCGCCATTAAATATTCAGAATTATCTTTATCAAAAACTAGTGCATGGTTATCAGAATGTTTGTGTTCTTCAGGAACACGATTGAACGTTTTTCCACCATCTTCTGATACTTGCATTCTTACATCCATTAAATAAATTCTGTCCATTTTGTGAGGACAAGCATATAATTCTTGGTAATAATGAGGTCCTGTTCCTCCAGAAACAGCGTCTGATTGTTTTGACCAAGTTTGACCAGCATCTGTAGATTTGTAAACGCCTCCTTTCCTAGCATCTAACTCAATAGCTGCATAAAGCACATTATTATCAAAGGGCGATTGAGCAATCCCTAATTTTCCCATATTCGAAGTTGGTAAACCCGTAGAAAGTTTTGACCAAGTCATCCCACCATCTATACTTTTATGGATACTTGTTCCTGGTCCACCGCCCATGTAAGCAGCAATCGTTCTATGTCTTTGCCAATTGGCTGCATATAATATGTCAGGATTTTGATGATCAAGAATAATATCGGTTGTTCCTGTCCATTCGTTAGCACCTGCAAGTGTTTTTTTCCATGTTTTTCCACCATCAGTTGTTTTATAAAGCCCTCTTTCACCTCCTTTAGTCCAAAGTGGCCCTTGTACTGCAACCCAAACTACATTTGAATTATTAGGATGAACAATAATTTCAGAAATACGCTCTGATTTTTTCAAACCCATATTTTTCCACGTTTTCCCACCATCGATAGACTTATAAATTCCATCTCCGTACCCCACATGACGTCCACCTACATTTTCACCAGTTCCCAACCAAATGGTGTTATGGTCGATAGGATCAATCGTTATACAACCTGTAGAGTAAGAAGCTTCTTTATCAAAAACAGTTTGCCAAGTAGTACCTGCATTTTCTGTTTTCCAAACACCTCCAGAACCAACCGCTACATACCACGTTGATTTTTTCGTAGGATGAATAGCTATATCCGCAATCCTGCCAGACATAAAAGCTGGTCCGATGTTACGAAACTTTAGATGATCAAAAATATTATCTTCTTTTTTTTCGTCTTGAGCCGACATCATAAATGGTTGGCAACAAAAGCAAATCATTAGGAAAAGAAATACCTTAGTGTTTTTTAAAAGTCTCATATCTTATATATTAATTTTATGCCATTAAGTTAGTAAAAAATCCGACATTTTAGAAAAGTAATAAACATATATATTTATTATCTTGTAATAATATATTTTCGTTTTAAATCGAATTACTTACATTCAAAGTATGGCATTAAAAAAATATTCTTCTGAATTAAAACATCTAACCGAAAACATAAAAACATTACTAAAACAGAAAAGAAATTCTGTTAATCATTTTATACAAAATGAAATCCTCTTAACATATTGGGAAATAGGAAAATTAATATCCGTTAAGGAAACAGAAAATAATATTGATGTTAAATCAAGTAGAGTCTTGATCTTAGAATTATCAAAAATCCTTAGAAATGAAATTGGGAAAGGTTTTAGTAGAAGTAACCTTACCTACATGAGATTGCTTTTCCTTAATTATCCCAATGGTGTGACGCTGTCACACCAACTAAGTTGGTCTCATTATATTGAATTATTGAAAATAGAAGATAACTTAGAAAGAAGTTTCTATGAACAACAATCAACAAAAGAAAAATGGTCAGTTAGGGAGTTGAGAAGACAAAAAGATAGTTCTTTGTTTCAGCGTTTAGCGCTAAGCAAGAATTCTGATGGTATATTAAAACTTGCAAAAGAAGGTCAAACAATAGTTAATAAATCAGACATCATAAAAGACCCTTATATTCTTGAATTTCTAGGGATACCAGAAGAAAATAAATATAGCGAAAAGGAATTAGAATCTAGAATAGTTGATAATCTTCAGCAATTTTTACTCGAATTAGGAAAAGGGTTTGCTTTTATTGGTCGTCAGTATAGAATAACCTTAAATAATACTCATTTTTATGTTGATTTAGTCTTCTATCATAGAATTTTAAAATGTTTTGTAATAATTGATTTAAAAGTAGGCGAAGTTAAACATACTGACATTGGTCAAATGAATATGTATCTAAACTATTTTAAAGAAGAAGAAAACGTTGAAAATGATAATCAGCCCATTGGAATTATTTTAGTAGCAAGTAAAGATGATATTATGGTCAAATACGCTACGGGAGGATTGTCAAATAATATTTTTGTTTCTAAGTATCAGCTTTATTTACCAGATAAAGATTTACTACAAGAACGAATAAAACGTATTATTGACAACCAATAACTAATCATTTTAGCATTTGTAATAACAAATTTTATGCAGAACAAAGTCACCCAGAGTCTTTACTTTTTATTTTCAACGAGGTTGACACTTGCTGTCATGATTCCATTTGTACTTACCTTAACGGGCGTATTTGGAGAACAAGGTTTTAATATTGGTTTAGGGGCATTGTCCTTAGGTTTGCTCGATGGGCAATCTGTTTTTGAACGGAGATTTTATTGGGTATTATGGAC